>NZ_JALKFW010000201.1:0-95951 GCF_023243055.1 Frankia sp. AgPm24
ACGATCTTCCTCTCCCAACCCGCCCAGGTCATAAGATGATAGCCATCGCCTGACTCACCTCATCTTGACGGGTAGGGCTGACGCTGAGTCCGAGGACTATGCTGACGCCGTCGCCACCTATCTCGGCATCGCTGTGACGCGAGGAATCGACCGTCAGACGTCTGTATCTTCCTGGGATTCGAGTCCCAGTAAAGAGCAGGTGCGTGGGGTCTTTGCTCGTCAGGCTATTTCGATGGCTTGGGACTTTGCTGAAATAAACCCTTTTGTGAAGTCCAGTGGGACCTGGACTGAGAGCGTGGACTGGGTTGTAAAAGTCCTTGAGTTCCTGCCTGATGTCGAACGTCAAGGGGAGGTAAGGCAGGCTGATGCGGCGAGCCGCCCGTACTCCTCTTTTTTGATCAACACCGATCCGCCTTATTATGACAATATTGGCTACTCTGATCTTTCCGATTTTTTTTACGTCTGGTTGCGGCGTACGCTGCGTGGGATTCACCCCAATCTTCTTGCGACAATGCTTGTGCCAAAAACAGAGGAACTTGTTGCAAATCCGTACCGCCATGATGGTAAGGTGGGTGCTCAAGGCTTCTTCGAGGCCGGATTTCGGCAAGTTTTCACCCATGCTCGTGCCACAGCAATGACCGAATACCCCATTGTGGTCTGGTACGCCTTCAAGCAGAGCGAGACAAGCGACGCCGGGGAAGCGTCGACCGGCTGGGAGACGCTTCTCGAAGGCATGATCCATTCAGGGTGGATGATTACAGCAACTTGGCCAAGTCGGAGTGAGCTGGGTAACCGGATGCGAAGCATCGCCTCCAACGCGTTGGCCTCATCGATCGTGCTGGCTCTACGTCCTCGCCCTGAGGACGCTACGACGACGGACCGGCGCGGTTTCATCGCAGCGCTGGAGGCCGAGCTGCCGGATGCGCTGCGAAGGCTTCAGCAGGGCCAGATTGCTCCAGTAGACCTGCCGCAGGCGGCGATCGGGCCGGGGATGGCGGTGTTCAGCCGGTACGGTGCGGTCCTCGAGCCCGATGGCAACAAGATGACAGTGCGCTCCGCGCTGGCGCGGATCAACGAGATTCTTGACGCGGTCCTCGCCGAGCAAGAGGGCGACTTTGACCCGACCTCTCGATTTGCGATCGCGTGGTATAGGCAGTACGGCTATGGTGTTGGCAGGTTTGGAGACGCTGACAGTCTTGCCAGAGCCCGCAACACCAGCGTCGAGGCGATGGACCGGGAGGGTATCCTGCGGAGCCGGGCCGGCAGAGTGCAGCTCATCAAGCCTGCCGATCTTTTCTGGGGCTACGACATACTGAACGACGGCCACACCAGTAACTGGGAGGCGCTCCATCATTTGATCAAGATTTTGGAGCGTGATGGTATCGACCCTGCCGGCAGCTTTCTGCAGGCGGCATTGGGTCGACCGGACGGAGCGATCGACGCGGACCTGGTCAAGGAGCTCGCACATCTGCTCTTTCGCATCGCTGAGGCCAACGGGTGGACGAAGGATGCCCTAAGCTTCAATAGCCTCGTGACGACCTGGCCGGAGATTCTGGAGGTCGTACGTACGCAGAAGAAACCCACCGAGAGGCAGTCCACGATCGACTTCGACGAGGACGACTGACATGGCACTGAGTAACCGCGACCGCATCGACCGGATGTTCCAGATCCTTGCCCCGGCTCTGGATGACTTCATCTCGTCGGTGATCGGCCAGGTCGATCCGGCGTTGGGGGCTGAGTGGACGAAGCTGGTCCACGGGAAGGACGTCAAGAACGGCGCCTCGGCAGACAAGAGCTACGACCCACTGGACCCGCAGGTTCAGTTCCGAATTCTAACTGAGGGTAACATCACTGGCGGCTACAAGAGTGGCTGGTACCCGTTCAGTCAGACGGTGGGACGCGTCGGCGAGACCTACGCCAGCGAGCTCCGCGAGGTCCGCAACGGGTGGGCGCACAATCGTCCGTTCACCGACGACGACGCCTACCGTGCGCTCGACACCGGGGAGCGCCTGCTCAAGCTCATCGGGGCGAACGCCGAGTTCGACCAGGTCCACGCTATTCGGCTCAACCTGCGTCGGGTGACCGCTGACAAGGACGACAGGAAGGTCCTCAAGGCTGCCGTCGACAACCCCGAGGCCACCGGGCTCAGGCCGTGGCGCGAGGTGCTCCAGCCCCATGACGACGTCGCCACCGGCAACTTCCACGCCTCCGAGTTCGCTGCCGACCTCTACAAGGTTGCCACCGGCGGCGAGGTCGACTTCGACTACGCCGATCCGGTCGAGTTCTTCAGGCGCACCTACCTCACCGAGGGCCTGCGTGACCTGATCGGCCGCGCAGTGCGGCGGCTCTCGGGTGACGACAACGCCTCGCCAGTGGTCAATCTGCAGACCAACTTCGGTGGCGGCAAGACCCACTCGATGCTGTCGCTGTGGCATGTTGCTGCCGGGCTTCCAGTGAACTCCTTCCCGCAGGAAACCCAGGAGTTGCTCACAGCCAACGGCTATGCGGAAACCGCGGTGAATCGGGTTGCGATCGTCGGCAACCACTTCAGCCCCGCTGGTGTGACCAAGGATGACGGCACCCAGGTCAACACGATCTGGGGTGAGCTGGCCTGGCAGCTTGGCGGTGCCGAGGCCTTCGCCATCGTCGCCACCGCCGACAGCAGCCGCACCCATCCCGGCGACGCGCTCCATACGCTGCTGGCGCGGTACGCGCCTGCCGTCATCCTGATCGACGAGTGGGTTGCCTACGCTAGATCGCTCGTTGGCCGCGACGATCTCGCGGGTGGTACTTTCGACGATCAGTTCACCTTCGCCCAATCGCTGACCGAGGCGGCGAAGGGCACCTCAGGCCTCCTCCTCGCGATCTCGATTCCCGCCTCCGAGAAACCGAATGGCTCCAAAAATCAGGATGACCCCGATATTGCTGCCGGGAACGCCGAAGAGGTAGGCGGCGCCAACGGCCTTGAGGCCTTGAAACGGCTCCAGAACGTCGTACGACGGGTGGCTGACCAGTGGCGCCCGGCGTCGTCGGACGAGGCCTACCACATCGTCAAACAGCGACTGTTCAAGCAGCCTGATGCTGCCGCGCTCGCCGCGATCGGAGCGACGGCCAAGGCGTACGTGGAGCTGTACCGCAAGTACACCGACGACTTTCCGCGTGAGGCGCGCGACCCGGCCTACGAGTACCGCCTTCGGCGGACCTATCCGATCCACCCGGAGCTGTTCGATACTCTCTACGAAGAATGGTCCTCCCTGGAACGCTTCCAGCGGACCCGTGGTGTCCTGCGTCTGATGAGCACGGTGATTCATGCGCTGTGGACGGGTGAGGACGCGTCCCCATTGATCATGCCGGGTTCAATCCCGCTGGCTACAGCGAATGTGAATGCCGAGCTGACCCAGTACCTCCAGGACTACTGGAAGGCGGTCATCGACGCTGACGTCGACGGCCCGAACTCCGAGCCGGCACGTATCGACAAGGAGAAGCCGCTGTTCGGCCAGCGGGCTCTGACTCGGCGACTCGCCCGTACAGTTTTCTTCGGTGCTGCCCCGACCGTTGCCCCCGGCTCGGTCCACAAAGGCATCGGTACCCAGCGGGTGTTCCTCGGCACCGCGATCCCTGGCGACGTCCCGGGAAATTTCCATGCTGCGCTGACTCAGCTCGGTGACCGAGCGACGTACTTCTACTCCGGGTCTGGCAAGTACTGGTATGATCTCCAGCCCAACATCACCCGGACTGCCAAAGACCAAGCTGAGCGTCTCCACAAGGAAGTCGTGTGGGAGGAAATTGTCGCACGGCTACTAAATCAGGGCCGCGTGAAAGGTGACTTTGTGGGCGTTCACGTCTGCCCGGAGTCCAATGCCGATATCCCCGACACCGGCGAGGCGCGGCTCGTCATCCTGCATCCCAAGTTTGCCCACAAAAGGGGCACCGAGTCGGCTGCCAGGATCTTCGCGCAACAGGCGACTGAACATCGTGGCAACGCCAACCGGACCAACCGCAACATGGTCGTCTACTTGGCCCCCGACGAGGCCCGGCTGGAGGAGCTCGACACCGCCACTCGCGACTATCTTGGCTGGAAGCACGTTCTCGACAACGATGCCGAGCTTGATCTGACGCAGAACCAGAGGAAGCAGGCCGACCAGCGCCAGGCCCAGGCCGACCAAACGGTCACGGCCAGGCTGCTGCAGACCTTCACCTGGGCGCTGGTCCCGGCCCAGCCGGAACCGAAAGAGCCGTTCCTCCTGCGTGAGACCAAGATCGAAGGACAGTCCAACTCTCTGGCCGAGAGGGTGTCCCGCCGCCTCGGTAACGACGGCGACCTCGCGACGCTGCAGGCAACCGCGAACATCAAGCATTCGATCAGTAAGGTCCCGGGAATCTGGAAAGATGGCCACGTCTCGCTCGGAGCACTATGGGGTCTCTACACCCAGTACCCCTACATGCCTCGTCTGCGCGACCGGGCTGTTCTCAATAAAGGTCTCACCAACCTGCCACTATACTGGCAGGCCGATGGCTTTGCGCTCGCCACCGGCTACGACGAGGTGGCCGGTCGCTATATCGGCCTCTGGATACCCGAAGACAAGACCACCGCGCCACCACCGGCCGATTCTCTGCTGCTGGTACGTGCCGACGTCGCCGCCAAGCAGCGCGCCGCCGAAGTCCCCGACGAGCCGGACCTGCCCGATACCGGGGGTGAAGACAGGAGGAAGGAGGAATTCAAAGAAGAAGGTGAGGGTAGCGGCGTCTTTCGTCGCGAGGCCAAGACGCGGTTCTTTGGTGTGAAAACTCTCAACTCCGACAAGATCGGTGCCGACTTCAAGAACGTCGCTGATGAGATCATTGCGAATCTCCGTCAGGACGGCATCGAGCTTTCCGTGAAGGTCGAGATTGAGGCGACAACGAGTGCTGGCTTCGAGGAAGGCCGGGTCCGCACTGTCTTGGAGAACGCCAAGACCTTGAAGTTTGACCAGTCGAGTTTCGAGGAGAGCTAAGATCGACGGTGTTGCCCCGGTGGCGTCGTCGACGGCTGCCGAGGTGGAAACTGGTACCTGGACCGTCGATCACTGAGAGGTTCGTGAATGACGAGGCCAGACGATTTGCCCGGCGAGCAGGCCAACTCGGTTGAGGCTTCCTCACTGCCTGGCGCGCCTGATGGGACGGGCAGCGCCCGGTTGGCTCGTCTTGACGACCCCGAGCGCGACGAGCCAGATGCCGGCGCGCCAAGCCGTGACCGCGGCGCTTCGCTACGTCCTGTGGACTGGGACGGCTCGTCCAGCCGGGTCTGGGACGCCCGCCGCGGCAACGACGTGACCAACCAGCTTGCCGCCGAGGCCGACGAGCGATGGTCTGAGGAGATCCTGCAGCAACTTCGGGAGGAGCAGCAGGAGGCCGAGCGCGAAGAGTGCGACGACCGAGACTGAGCGGGCTGTGTGAAAACCGGCCTGGGTACGGTCGCTCACCAACGGTCCCGTCTCGGCTCGGGCTGGAACAGACGCTCGGCGGGACCACGCTCAGGCCGGATCGCCTGGATCGCGTAGCCCAGGGCCTGACGCGCCCTGATGGTGTCCGGGTGAAAGGGGCCGTCCTCGCGCATCCGCTCGCGTGACGCATCGCGGTAGAGATCGACGGCGGTCTGGAGGTGGCCCGCCAGGCGATACAACTGGCCGAGGCTGTGCTCGTTGTCGCGGGTATCCGGGTGGGGACGTCCGAGAACTTCTCTGCGGACCGCGAGGATCTGCTCGCTGAGTCCGATGGCTCGAGGTAGGTGCCGTCGGTCGGCGGCGCGATAGAGGTTGATCAGGTCGTCCGCGGTGCGTAGGGTGCGGGCGTCCGCGAGACCGGTGGTTCGGGCGTGATGTTCCAGTGCCCGCTCCAACGGCGGTATGGCCTCCTCGTGCTGGCCGTTGCGGCGTAATGCGGTGGCGAGGTCGGCCTGGGTGTCGGCAGTCCTGCGGTGCGCTTCGCCGTGGACCTGGACGTGTCGATCGAGGGCGAGTTCGAGGTGGGGGACGGCATCGCCGGGACGGTCGAGCCGCAGATAGGTCGCAGCGAGCAGCTCCCGGGCAGGATTCGCCGTCGGGTACTCCGGGCCATCCCTGCGCTCGTTTGCGGCAAGCACCCGTTCGAGGTGGGGCACCGCCGTCTCCAGCCTGCCGCTGATCACATGCACCTGGGCGAGGTGGTAGACGCTTTCGACGGTGTCGGGATGGTCGGGGCCCAGCACACGGTCGCGTTGCCTGGCGGCGTTGTCGAGCACGGTCACGGCCTCGTCGCGACGCCCGGCCCGGGCGAGATCTACACCGAGGCGGTGCTGGGTGTGCAGGGTGTCGGGGTGGTCTTCGCCGAGGATCGTGGTGCGGGCGGTGAGGGTGCGGTCGAGGAGGGGGAGGGCGTCGCCGAAGGCGCCGCGGCGGCTGTAGGTGACGGCGAGCTGGTGGGTGGTTTCCAGGGTGGCGGGGTGGTCCTCGCCGAGGAGGCGGCGGCGGTCGGTGCGTACGGCGCGCAGCAGCTCGAGGGCCTGGTCGGGGTGGCCGGCACCGTCGTGGGCGCGGCCGAGCTGGTGGCGGGTGGCGAGGGTGTCGGGGTGTTCGGCGCCGAGCAGGCGGGTGCGGTCGGCCAGGGTGTGGGGGAGGAGCTCCAGGGCGCGGTCGAACCGGCCGACACGTTCGTAGACGGTGGCGAGGGTGGCCTCGCTGGCGAGGGTGTCGGGATGGTCCTGGCCGAGAATGCGGCGGCGTTCGGCGAGCAGCTGGGTGGCCAGTGGGCCCGCTTCGGCGAGGCGGTCGGCGGCGATCGCGGCGTGGATGGCGGTGGCGCCGGCGGTGAGGGTGTCGGGATGCTCGGCGCCTTGGAGGCGTCCGCGGGTTTCGACGGCCCGCAGGGCCAGTGGCAGGGCGTGCCGGCCCTGGTCGTGTTCGACCAGGTAGGCGGCGGCATGCTCGGCGAGCCAGGCGGCGTGCAGGTCGTCGTCCGCTCCGTTCCTGCCCGCAGCCAGACGGCCCTCGGTGCCATCGGTGCCGTCAGCGTCGTCGGGGCGGTCCAGGGAGGCGAGGACGTGGGGGAGCAGCTCGCGCCAGGCTGGCCAGGCGTCGGGGGTGGCGGTGATCTGCTCGGGCAGGGCGGTGCGCAGCAGGCGGCGCAGCGTGTGGGTGAGCTCGGTGGCGTGGTCGGGGTCGGTGTCGGCGCGGACGGCGGCGCGGACCAGGCGGTGGGCGGTGACCGACGGGCCGTCCCGGTGCGCGAGGCCCGAGCGTTCCAGGGCGCCGACGGTGTCGGCGAGGGTAAGCGGGTCGGCGAGGGTAAGCGGGTCGGCGGTGAGCAGGCGTAGGGGCAGGCCCTGGGCGTCGGCGCGGGCGACCAGGCGGAGCAGTTCGGCGGCGGTGGGGGAGTCGGCGGCGAGCGTCCGCAGCGACTCGTCCCACAGGTTCGCGGCGGTGATGCCGGGGCGGCCGGGGGCCTCGCCCTCGGCGAGCAGGCGCCGTGGGGCGTGGATGAGTTCCGCGAGGTAGGTCTCGGCGGGTAACCGTCCGGCGAGGATGCGGTGTGCGGCCTGGTCGAGGGCGAGGGGATGGTCGCCGAGCTGCTCGGCGATGCGGCCGGCGATGGTCGCCTCGATGCTGGCGATCCGGTCGGTGAGCAGCGCGACGGACTCCCGGCGTTCCAGCGGCGCCAGCGCGACGGTCATGCCGAGCCGCTCCCAGTCGGGATTGCGGGAGGTCACCAGCACCCGGCCCGACCCGGATGGCCCCGGGACGGGCAGCCACCGCGGCAGGGCCGCGTCGGGTGCGTTGTCCAGGACGATCAGCCAGCGGGCGTCGGCGCGGTCGAGCTGGGCGAGCACGGCGGCCGGCTGCGTCTGGGTGGGCAGGCCCAGCTCCGGTGCGAGGGCGCGGATGCGTTCGTCGAGCAGCCGCGGCCGGGCGGCGGGCACCCACCAGACGGCGTCGAACTCGGCGCGGTGCGCGTGGACGTACGCGGTGGCCAGGCTCGTCTTGCCGACCCCGGCGAGGCCGGTGACGGCGACCAGCGGCGCCCGGGCCAGCGCCGCGTCCACCCGGGCGAGGGACACCTCCCGGCCCACCAGCGCCGCCGGTGGCGTCGGCACGTTCCACACCGCGGGCAGCTCGCTGGGATGCGGCGCCAGGTAGGGATGCCGGGGCGGAGCGCCGACGCGGGCCTCGCGGGTGTCGCGGCCGGGGCGATCCCCCCACACGGCGCCGAGCAGCGCCTCCCGTCCGACGCGAGCGCTCAGGTTGGCCAGGTCGATCGGTGCGATCTGGCCCAGCAGCCCGGGGATCGGCTGGTCGGTGACCCGCGCGACCAACAGTCTCCGGCCATGTTCCTCAGGCTCGCCGTCACCTTTCGGACGTCCGGGGGAGTCGCGCCGAGCGGACCAGGCCACCGCCCACTCGTCCACCGCGGTGGTGGAACGCAGATAGCCGTCGGAGACCACGGCGATGGTCTGGCGGGCGTCGCTGGTGGACCGGTCGAGCCAGGCGATGCGGTGGGTGCCGGGCACCACGTCCCAGCAGTCGATGGCGACCCGCAGGCCCTCGCTTTCGAGGGTGTGGGCGATCCACTCGGCCCAGGGACGCGCGTCCTGCGCGTACGACACGAAACAGTCGGGAGCGCCCTCACCGCCCCCGCCGGTCACCCGATCAGCATGACATAGTCACGTGAATTGACCTGTCTGCCCGGGTGTAGTCCATGACGGGAGGAGGATGCGCTCTCGCGGGTGGGACAGTCTCAAGGCGTATAGGGAGGGAAAGCCATCGTGGCCACCAGCTCCGCCGATCCCGATGACCTGGGCACCTATGTCACGGATGCCACCGCGGCCCGCACGACGCTGTCGACGGCGGCGGCCGGTGTGCGGGCTTATTACCACGAGGTGGTTGCTCGGTTCGGGGCGCAGTACAGCCTTTCGCATCCGGATCTGTGGGCGAAGCTCGATACACATCTGGCTGATGCTGGGAGCGGGACCGTTTCGTCGGGACGGTGAAGGACGCGTTCGTACCCGCCGACCGGGGCTCGGCGGGTACGGTTGCTGGAACGGTCACGGTCGACGACAGCCGGATCGCCGCCGGCCTGGCGGCGGCCGGCATCGGCTCACTGCCGACGGCTTCCCTGACTGTCGACGCCCCGTAGCTGCTGGCCCGCACGCCGGACAGCGGTTTCGCGGCTGATCCGGTGTGCACAGCGAACGGCAACCTCGTCGAGCAGGAGATTGACCTTCCGTTGCCTGGTCGGGTGGGGCCGGCCGGGTGGCGGCGGACGTACAACTCCCGTGCGCACGACCGGCCCGGCGCGCCCGGGGTGGATCGGTCGACCCAGCTGCCGCTGCTGGGCGCGACTCTGCACGCCGACGGCGCTGGTTTTCGTTTCACCCGGGGGCCGGGGGAGACCTGGTGGTACGACGAGGCGGGCCAGCCCCCTCGGCGGGCAGCGCATCTTCGAGTGGACGCCCGGCGGGCGCCTCGCCGCCGTCACTACCCCGATGGCCCGCCGTGAGACCTACGGCTATGACTGGGCCGGTCGCTGGGTGTGGACCAGCAGCCCGTCCGGGGCACGCACTCTCTACCGCCGCGACGACGCCGGCCGGTTGACCGCCCTGGTCACCCCCGCAGGCCGTGAGACGACCTGGGAGTACGACGCCCGCGGCCAGCTCGCCGCCTGGACCGACCCCCTCGGCGGCCACCACCACGGCAGGAGTCAACACCCCGCGGCACCGAAGCCACCATCGCAAGGACGTGGGCGGGGCAGCCAGGGCGCGTAACTTCACCTTCAGGGACCTGCCTTATGGGAAGCTGGGCGAGACCGACGGGAACGGCAACATCTTTATTCGGCGCGGCCTGACCGGTTGGGTGTTCATGGAAACTCTCCGGCGCGAGACTGTTTATTCGATTCTGACGCCGCCAGCGCCACTGAACAAAATCACTCTGGCCTTGTATGAAAAATCAAGGAGCTACCGGTATGTAGAGGAGGTTGCGGCCGAGGCATACGGAACGGGAAGTCTGTGGCAGGGCCTCAGGTTCCCGATCGCCAGTGGGTATGTGGGGATACCCGGGCTGGCCGCAGAGCTGGCGGGAGTTGGCGCGGCGACCGGCGCCGCCGGATATGGAATTTACGAAGGTGTGCGATGAGGCGACTTGCACGATTTCTTTGCCTGTCGAAGGGAAATATTAGCAAAAATGGTGCCGCGGAGCTTGCGCAGGCCGAGTGCGCCAGGCGCGGCCTCCCCTGGGAAGAGTCCGTCAAGGTGCGTCGCGACTTCGGGGACTGGGAAGTGTTGTGTGGCGGGGTGTGGGTGGCGATATCATCCATCGTGCAGAAAACCTGGAAGTCGTTCTGAGTCCGGAGGGTCAAGTGGTGGCAGTGATGACGAAGTGAGTAATCTGAATCTTCTCCAGCCTGGCCAATTTACTTGAAAATGTGGTCAAGGCGGACGAGCAAACTCTTCATGATCTGGTTAATGACGTTGAAAGGATTCGCTTCACTCTCCTTCCTGAGGGCCAGCGGCCTGCCGTGTGTGATGTTCTTGTGAAAGCGGAGGTGATTTTTATGCGTTACAGCTAGCTTATGAACAAGATCAAGTATCCTGATGTTCGGTACCCGGCGATCTGAACGTCGGCCAGCTCACCTTCGGTAGCACGCGAGTACTCGCGGTCAAGATGACAGGTGCCCAGGGGTGGCCAACGTGAATCCTCATGTAGATCCCGTGTCGGAGAACCTGGCTGTCTGGTTCGCAGCCCGAGGCGGTAGGATTCCCGAGAACTGGGAGATGCGGTAGTGCACCGCATAGGGCGGCAGAGAAAGGGCTACCGGAACAGGTATCCCTCGGGTTCTCCGATAATTGGCTAGGGTGGAAGCTGAAATGGTGGCACTGATACCGATGGCGGAGCTCCCGGAGGGTTTTTCCTACCCCGAGGATTACTTGCGAGTCATAGAGCTCGGGCTGACTGATCTCGAGCCATGGTGGATCATGGACGGCGCCATTCTCTTCAATATATACCGCGGACTCGCCGAGCGTTATCCCGATGACAGTTTTGTGCCTTTTGCGAAAAGGGAGGACAACGACGATGTTGCCTGCTGGGATCTGGCCGGAAGGAACATTGTCATAGTGCATGACTATGCAAGCCCGGGTCGGCATCGGCGCGGAGAGTTCAAGGACTTCTACGCCTGGTTCAGGCAGGCAGTCGAAGACCTGATCGAGTTCGACGGATAGGGTGAAGAGCGGCCTGCTGGCAGCGGCCGGGTCGGATGCCGCTTCGCGGTGGTGATCGTCGGGTTGGTAGGGACGAACGAGGCGTTCCCACCGGCTACACCGCGAGCATGCCACGAGCCCTGGCGGCGCCTCCCGTCCGGCGCGGGGCTCAGATCGGCCAGGTTGATCGGAGCGATCTGCCCCAGCAGCCCGGGGATCGGCTGGTCGGTGACCGCGCGACCGCAGACAGCCGTCGGAGACCACGGCGATGGTCTGGCGGGCGTGACAGGTGGACCGATCGAGCCAGGCGGTGTGGTGGGCGCCGGGCACCACGTCCCAACAGTCGAGAGCGCCCTCGTCATCAGGCCGTTACCGGCCGGGCGACGGTGAGGTCGAGCCGGGCCTCCGGACGCTCGAACCGGACGACCTCGAGGCCCGCCTCCCGCAGTCGGGTGTGCAGCTCCTCGATCGGCGGCGTCCAACGGGCCAGCTGGTGCCGGTCGGAATCCTGGTAGATCGCCAACATCGCGTGCCGGTCGCGAGCGAGCTGCGACCAGGTCCCGAGGATCAGCAGGCCGTCGTCCGCCAGTAGCGAGCGCATGAGGACGAGCGCGTCCTGCAACGCGTCATCGTGGTCAAGAGCACGGTTCCAGCCGAAGTGGGACAGGGTGCCGAGCATGCAGGTGATGGTGTCGAACGGGCCGGTGTCCGTCGGCACGGTGAGGAAATCCGAGCATTCGACCCTGATCCGGGTCTCCTGTGGGCAGTGTCGGTCCAGGGCGGCCTCGGTGAACCGGACACAGTCGAGATCCTCGTCAATGCCCACGAGCTCGCCGTCGGGGCGCACCGCGTCCCGCATGAGCAGGAGGTAGCGGCCGGTGCAGGTGCCGACATCCAGGTAGCGGCCCACCTCCCCCCAGCGGCCCGCAGCGGTGAGGACGGCGCGCACCCGCGCGGCCTCCGCGGCCTTGAGGCGGGAGTCCACCCGGTCGAGGTCGAACTCGTAGTCCACCAGCCAGTTCGACGTGTAGCTGATGTGGGTGCGCGCCGAGTCGAACGCCCGCTGCATGGCCTCGTGATCGCCAGCGGCTCCGCTACAGGCGGTACCGCACTCCTGGCCCGGGATCTGACATGGGCCTCGAGGTGAGCTGTGCGTGGGTTTGCGGCGGCGGGGGGACGGTGCCGGGTGGCCCACAGGGGGGTCCGGCCGGACCACCAGCGTCATCCGAACCAGCAGCGGTGCGGTTCAGGGTTGGCGTGGTGCGGATGGCGTCGGCTGGCGGTGGTGGCACGATCCCGGTGGGCGGCTGACGGATGGGCTCTGCCCGACAGCGAGCAGCCACAGGCGCGGTACAGCTATGACCCGGCCATCACAGTCCGATCGGCGAGATCAACGCGTCTGGCCGGACGACGCGGCTCGCCGTGGACACGCTCGGCATTCCGTCGTCCGCGCCGCATCGGCCATCGGTATGATCAGCCCGGCGACGCCGCGCACCCGTACGGACGGATCGGGCGAGAGCGCGAGGCAGGGGCGGCAGCGGACCGACGTGGCCAGAAGGACGCCTTTGTTGCCAACGAGATGTGCCCGCCGGCTACTTCCGGCCGGCCGCCACCGCGGATGCGGCGGGGCTTTCCAGGCTGGACTTGAGATCCGACAGCTTCAGCGGCCAGCCGTTCGTGACCATGCGCAACACCGCGCTGTCGGGGTCGAAGCCGTCGTGGATGACGGTGAGGCGGACCTGGTCCTCGTGGGGTTCCAGCTCGAAGGCGACCCTGGAGCGTGGTTCCGCCGCGGCGGCGGCGAAGGTCGCGTCGTCCAGGCCAGTGTGCTGCTGCACCTCGGGCGTGAACGTGTGGAAGGTGAAGGCCAGACGCCGGTACGGGTCGTAGTCGAGGACGACCTGCTCCGGGCTTTCGATGCGTAGCCGGTCCTCGTCCCAGACATAGGGCGAACCGATCTTCCAGTCGGTCACGAGACCCATGCCGAGATAACGGCGGGCGAAGACGGGATTGGTCAGTGCCTCCCACAGCCGCTCCGGCGTGGTCCTGATGTAAGTCGTGTACACGAACTCGGGACGGGACATCGGTTCCTCCAGAACGCGTCTGAGATCCGCGAGCGCCTCCATGCGCTCGCGGCTGTACCGGTCGATCCACCGTTCCGCGATCCGGTTGATCGGCTCGGCGTTGAGGTAGTGCAGCTTCTGTCGGCCCTGGCGCACGGTCGTGACCAGCTGGGAGTTCTCCAGCACGGCCAGGTGCTTGCTGACGGACTGGCGGGCCATGTCCAGCTGGGCGCACAGCTCGCCGAGGGTCTGCCCGCCGTGGGCGTTCAGGCTGTCCAGGAGAAGGCGGCGGCTGGGATCTGCCAGCGCTCGGAACACGTCATCGAGCGTCGCGTCCAGTGCGCTCACCTCCCGCCCGGATCGGAGCTCCGCCGTCACCCTCATGCAGCCGACTAGCTGCCTGTTAAGATTATGTAGCCCATCGGCTGCATGTCAAGGATGGAAGGGGTGGCCGCTGAGGCCGGTGATGTGGGTGCGCAGTACTTCCAGCCCGGTGGCGGTGCCGTTCTCGATCTGACTGATGCTGGCCTGGGTGAGGCCGAGCTGTCCACGGATCTCGCCCAGCTGCGCGCCACTGACGGAAGCGAGCATCCGCCCCCGCATCTCGGCGCGGCGGGCTGTCCGCGCGGCGCTGTCCCATGCGGGATCGGCCGCGCGGGCGCGGGCTTTGACGTCACGCCAGTTCGACGGTGCGGTCATGACCCCTCCTGCTCCTTCGGGTCTTTCGGATAGTCGCTGATTCTTTCGTCAGCATGCGCTGCTGCACGCTGACCCGGGATCTGGAACGGCATCGAGCGTGATCTTTGGATGGGCCTGGGTGGGTGTCGGGAGGCGGTGCCGGGTGGCCCACAGGGGGCGGTCCGGTCGGACCCGCGACATACCCTTGCCGATGGACGAGGACGCCGACGAGGCCGGGCGCGCCCCGTGAACACGGGCGGGCACGGGTGCGAGGAGTAGGGACGTCGATGAGGATCGCCGAGGACATCACGCACCTGGTGGGGAACACCCCGCTGGTGCGGCTGCGCCGGGTCACCGAGGGTGCGGGGGCGCAGGTCGTCGCCAAGCTCGAGTCGTTCAACCCCGCGCACAGTGTGAAGGACCGGCTCGGTCTCGCGCTCATCGACGCCGCCGAGGCGGCCGGCGCGATCGGGCCGGGCACCGTCATCGTCGAGCCGACCAGCGGCAACACCGGGATCGCGCTGGCGATGGTGTGCGCGGCCCGCGGTTACCAGTGTGTGCTGACGATGCCGGAGACGATGAGCGTCGAACGCCGGATGCTGCTGCGGGCCTACGGCGCGCAGCTCGTGCTCACCCCCGGCCCGGAGGGAATGGGCGGCGCGATCGCCAAGGCCGAGGAGCTCGCCAGGAGTGACTCCCGCTACTTCATGCCGCAGCAGTTCGAGAACCCGGCGAACGCGGCGATCCACCGGGTGACCACCGCCGAGGAGATCTGGCGCGACACCGACGGGCAGATCGACATCCTCGTCGCCGGCGTCGGCACCGGTGGGACGATCACCGGTGTCGCCGAGGTCATCAAACAGCGCCGGCCGTCCGCGCGGTTCGTCGCCGTGGAGCCGGCCGCGTCCCCGGTGCTCTCCGGTGGTGCGAAGGGGCCGCATCCCATCCAGGGCATCGGCGCCGGCTTCGTCCCCAAGGTCCTCGACACCGCCATCGTGGACGAGATCATCCAGGTCGAGGCCGAGGACGCGATGGTGCTCGCCCGCCGGCTCGCCCGCGAGGAGGGGCTGCTCGTCGGCATCTCCTCGGGTGCCGCGGCGGTGGCGGCGCTGAAGGTCGCGGGCCGGCCGGAGAACGCCGGGAAACTGGTCGTCGTCGTGCTGCCCGACTTCGGGGAGCGGTACCTGTCCACCCCGCTGTTCGCCGGCCTCGAGGACTGATCATGTCCAGGCCCGCTCCGCGCAGGCTCTCCCCACCCCTGCCGACCCGGTCCCGGCCAGCCGGCTCCGGATCCGTGTCCGCGTCCGGTGTCGGCTCGGGGTCCGGCTCCGCTTCGGGCGCTGGTGCCGGTGCTCGTCCGGTGGCGGCGACGGACCGAGCGGCCACGTCCGGCTCGACGGGACCCCGCCTGACGGCCGCTCGGCTGGGCGGGCTGGGCCGTGCCGGGCTCGGGCAGCTGCGCCGCGACCTGCGCGCCGCCCGCGACCGTGACCCGGCCGCCCGCTCCAGCCTCGAAGTGGCCCTGTGCTACCCGGGCGTCCACGCGCTGTGGGCCTACCGGGTCAACCACTGGCTGTGGACGCACGGCCTGCCGCTGCCCGCCCGTGTCGGCGCCACCGTCGCCCGGGCGCTCACCGGCGCCGAGATCCACCCGGGCGCCCAGGTCGGCGACGGAGTGTTCATCGACCATGCCACCGGCGTCGTCATCGGCGAGACGGCCGAGGTCGGCAACGACGTGACGATCTACCACGGCGTCACCCTCGGCGGCACCAGCCTCGAACCCACCAAACGCCATCCGACGATCGGAGACCGGGTCGTCATCGGCGCCGGCGCCAAGGTGCTCGGCCCGTTCACCGTCGGCGCGGACAGC
Source organism: Frankia sp. AgPm24 (assembly GCF_023243055.1). NCBI lineage: Bacteria > Bacillati > Actinomycetota > Actinomycetes > Frankiales > Frankiaceae > Frankia > Frankia sp. AgPm24. The sequence continues at coordinate 15,815 of NZ_JALKFW010000201.1, forward strand.
CGCATCGGCGCGAACGCCGTCGTCGTGCGCAAGGTGCCGCCCGGTGCGGTCGTCGTCGGCGTGCCCGGCCAGATCATCACCCGCAGCCGTCCGCAGCCCGCCCACCACGACGACTCCCTGCCCGACCCGCTCGGTCTGAGCCTGCAGTCCCTGCTCACCCGCGTCGACCGGCTCGAGGCGACCGCCGCCCTCCAGGCCGCCACCGCCACCACCGCCGGGGCCGACGGCGACGCCAGCTCCGGCGGCGCCACCGGCACCACCGGAAGTGGGGACGGCGGTGCGGCTCGCCCGGCGCGCACGGGTGGGGCTCCCGGCATCGGCCGGGCCGCGGGGGTCGGGGGCTCAGGCGGTCGAGGCCGCTCCGGCTCGGGCGGCAACCCGCCCCGGGTGACGATCCGCCCCCCGAAGGGCGGCGTCTGGCAGGGTGAGGACTTCGCGATCTGACGGCGGTGGCGGGCTGACGGCTCAGGTGAGGTGATGCAGCTCGTGCAGGAACAGACCCGGTAGCAGGTCCGCGTTGGAGACACTCTCCGCCACGGTGAAAGCGACGCTCACCTGCTCGTCCAGTCCGCCAAGGACGACGCTCAGCGGCCCCTGGCCGCGCAGCGGGAAATGGGCCAGCCCGGTGATCCGTCGCCCGCAGACGGCGAGCGGGCCGGACATACCACGCGGATTGCTGACCGAGATCGGGTATTTCGCCTTGTTCGGATCGCCGAGACGCGTGGAGGTCGTCGCGATCTGGCGGACCAGCGACGCCGGCAGTCGGGCGACGACGGTCCGCTCGAGCAGCGCCGGCTCGGTGTCCCTGAGCACGCGGGTGTGGTTCGAGACACGCTGCAGGCGCAGGTGACGATCCGGTTCACCGACGGGCAACGGCACCCAGACGACTGACGAGTAGTTGCTCAGGGTCCGCGCCTGGTCGGGCGGCCGGACGCTGAGCGGCATCGCGGTGTGCAGGAGTGGATGGGCGGCGAGATCCCAGCCCCGCGGTGCCCAGGCGCGGACGGCGCCGGCGAGTGCGGTGAGAAAGATGTCGTTGATGGTCACGCCGTGGCGCCGGCCTGCCCGACGCAGGGTCGTCAGGGTGGTCTCGGCCAGATGATGCCGGTTCGGCCCCGTGGGGCGACCGCCCCAGATCGTCAGGTCGTTGCGCCCCAGCGGGTTGTGCCGGGCCCGGTTGGCCTCGGCGAGCAGATCACGCGGTCGCACCTGCGGACGGGCCCGTAGCCGGCCGATCGACACCGGTTCCGAATCCTCGCCGAACAGCATCCACAGTGCACTGTGCATGGCCGCACCGTCCTGCTGGATGTGGCTGCAACGGTAATGGATCATAAAACCGTCGGCGTTCCCACCGCCCCGGCGAACGAGGAAGACCCTCCACGGTGGTCGGCTCAGATCAAGACGGGTGGAGGCCGCGATCTCGTCAATCACCTGTGGCCCGGATCTCCGCGGGTCCGACCCGGTCGGCTCAGGCCAGACCGCGGCGTGGTAGTCGATGTCTGCGTCGTTCATCGGAATTGTTGACCACACCGGTTCCCCGCGCCGGTTCGTCGCGAGCCGCTCCCGCAGCGCCGGCTGGCGGGCCATCTGCCCGGCCACGTGGGCCCGCCATTCCTGGTCGCTCGGTGGGCGTCCGTCGACGAACAGCAGGGTCCCCTTGTCCAGGGCGACGCTCGGCGCGCCCTGTTGAAACCCGAGAAAAGCCTGGTCGTACGGGGAAAGACGCCGGGATTCAGGCTCCTCGTGGCTGGTTGGGGAATTCCGTTTCATGGTCTTGATGGACATGTGCGCTCCTCGGCGGGAGATGACCTTCCGGCGGTACGAGACGCTAGCTTTGTGCTCGTGACCCATGCCTTGGATGCAACACGTTCGACATAGCCCGACCGGGCCATTAGCGCTCACGTTCGGCGGTGTCCGGTCCGACCGTATTCAGTCGGAAATATCGTCGTTCCGGGGTGGTCGAAATCAATGACCGGTCTTCTTCGTTGATCGCTGTACACAGACCCCGGTCTGGCCCGGTCCGGCAGCGTGCCCCGGGTGCCCCGGGGCTCAGTGACGGTGATCGGTGGTGGCGGCGAGCAGGGTGCGTACGAGGGCGGTCGGGAGACCGATGACGGTGTCGAGGTCGCCCTCGACACCGATGACGAACGCGGCGGCGCCGCCCTGGATGGTGTAGGCGCCGGCGGCGTCCATCGGCTCGCCGGTGGCGATGTAGGCGGTGAGTTCGGCGTCGCTGACGTCACGCATGGTGACCATGGTGATGGCGACCCCGGCGTGGGACGTGTCGGTCGCCGGGTCCAGGACGAAGACGGCGGTGACCACGCGGTGGGTACGTCCGCGCAGGTCACGCAGCATGGCTAGGGCGTGGTCGGGGGACTCGGGCTTGCCGAGGACGCGGCCGTCCAGGTCGATGACGGTGTCGCTGCCGAGGATGATCCGGTCGGGGCGTAGCGCGGCGACGGCGCGGGCCTTGCGTTCGGCCAGTTCGGCGGTGAGACCGGGCGCGTCGGTGGCGACGGTGGACGACTCGTCCACGCCACTGACGACCACCTCGAAGGGCACGCCGAGCCGGGCCAGTAGCTCCCGGCGCCGCGGTGACGCGGAGGCGAGCACGAGTGGAGCGTCGGCGGTCATGCCACCGGAGGCTATCCCGATCGGGCCATTGTGCGGGGCCGTTCGTCGGGTCGGCCGCGGGGCCGATGGTCGGGGTGGTAACGGGGCGGTCGTCGCGGTGCGGGTGGGCCGGCAGGCCCTCGACGAGCTGCGAACTCCCCTCTCCACCCGCGGGGGAAGGCGTGCGGGAGAGCCGGGAGAACACCAGGTGCGGGCTTTGGCCGCCAGGCCGATGCCGCCGGGTGCGCGTCGATCGTGAATGTCGACGATGAGGCCGTGCGACCTGCGTGAATGACGCCGGGGAACGTATCTGTGCCAGGAAAACAGGCGGGTGCCGGTTAAGTATCTCTCACCGGCCCGGGAGTCTGGATTCGGCCATCGCCGTACTTACACTGGCGGCACCAGGGCACCATCCCACCCACCCGGCGAATCCACATCATCACCAGGAGGGTGACAATGGCTATTCCACCGCGTCAGGCGATTCGGGTCGGCGCCTATCTGGCGAAGCAGAAGATCCTGCGCCGCGAGAAGTTCCCGATCACGCTCGAACTGGAACCGCTGTTCGCCTGCAACCTGTCCTGTGAGGGCTGCGGGAAGATCCAGCACCCGGCGGACGTGCTCAAGCAGCGCATGCCGGTCGAACAGGCGCTGGCCGCGGCCGACGAGTGCGGAGCGCCCGTGGTGTGCCTCGCCGGCGGCGAACCGCTCATGCACCCGCAGGTCGAGCAGATCGTCGAGGGCCTGGTCAAGCGCAAGAAGTTCGTCTACCTGTGCACGAACGCGCTGCTGCTGCCGCGTAAGATCGACAAGCTGACGCCGTCGCCGTACCTGTCGCTGGCGGTGCACATCGACGGGCTCGAGGACCGCCACGACGAGATCGTCGCCCGCAAGGGCGTGTTCGCCCAGGTCATCGACAACATCAAGGATGCCCAGCGGCGCGGTTTCCGGGTCACCACGAACTCGACGTTCTTCAACACCGACTCCCCGCAGAACGTCATCGAGGTGCTCGACTTCCTCAACAACGAGATCAACGTCGACGGGATGATGCTCTCCCCGGCCTACGCCTACGAGAAGGCGCCGGACCAGGACAACTTCCTCGGTGTCGAGGAGACGAAGGAGCTTTTCCGGAAGGCCTTCGCGGAAGGTCGCCGCAAGAAGTGGCGCCTCAACCACTCGCCGCTCTACCTCGACTTCCTCGAGGGCAAGGTGGATTTCGGGTGCACCGCGTGGGGAATCCCGTCCTACTCGCTGTACGGCTGGCAGCGGCCCTGTTACCTGATGAGCGACGGGTACGCGAAGACGTACAGGGAACTCGTCGAGACCACCGACTGGGACCGGTACGGCCGCGGCAAGGACCCGCGGTGCGCCAACTGCATGGCCCACTGCGGGCATGAGCCGACGGCCCTGGCCGCCACCCTCGGTTCGCTGCGCGAGACGATCCGCGCCGCGATCCCCGCGTAGACCCGCACGGTCAGGGTGTGATCCGTGGTCGCTGGGCGCGGTGTGGAGCCGGGCTGAGCGACCACGGAAGGATCGTCGGGGATTCACGCCAGGTGAGCTAGAGCCCGCGGGGGCGGGCGGGTTCACGGGTGATGGTGGCCAGGGTGTGCGGGCGGTCGGACGGTCCTGCCGTCGACACCCGGTACAGCGTCGACACCCGGTCACGGTGGATCGCCTCGGCCGTGGCCGTCACCGGCTGCGACGCCTGCGCGGGTCGCAGGTGCGTGATCCGGATGCCGGTGGTGCGTTCGGGGCCGTCCGGGCCGGCGAGGGCGTCGGTCACCAGGTCGGACAGGCACAGCAGCACACCACCGTGCACCGTCCGGGCAGGGGTGCCGAACACCGAATGTCCGGGCAGGATGAGCCGGCCAAGCTCGCCGTGTCGGGTCGGCCCCGCCGCGGCGAGTCCCAGGGCCTCCAGCAGGCTCCCGTGCGGGGCCGGCCTCCTCTCACCGTGCGTGCCGGTCCCGGTGTTGGTGGCGCTGCCGGTTCCGGTGCTGGTTCCGGTTCCGGCGGTGGTGGCGGCACCGGGGGTGGGGGTGGGGGTGTCGCCGGGCGTCCGGTAGGCCCAGCGGAAACGTCCGGTGGCGAGGGCGGCGAGTCGTCCGGCGCTGTCGCGGACCTCGCAGACCGCCACCGCGCCCCGTTCGTCCCGGCCGCGCAGGCGGGCGTCGGCCACCAGGTGCGGGCCTGACCAGGGCGGTCGGGTGACGATCTCCAGTGACAGTTCGGTCAGCACCGCCCGCACGCTCGGCACGCCGTACGCGCCCGCGGCCTGCGGCGCGCCCGGTACCTCCGGCGGGGACGCCAGCTGGACGAGCCTGCCCAGCGCGTCGTCGACGAGCACGCCGAGCGCACCCGCCGTCGGCTCGCCACCCGGGCCGACCAGCCACGGCCCGAGCTGCGCGACCAGCCGCACCCCGAGCGCGCTGGGGGAGCGCGGCCGGGGATCCACCCGGAACCGGCTGCGCGCGTCCTCCCCGCGTCCGTCCTGCCCACCCCCGTCCCCCCACCACGATGGCACCGCCAGCGGCGGTGTTCTCGGTGCGGGTGTGGTGCGCGCGGCCGCGGTGGTGCGCGCGGCCGGGGTGGTGCGGGTCGCCGAGGATCTGCTCATGCTGCGGCTCGCGTCATCGCCATCCTGCCTGACCGGTAGGCCGTGCGGCCTGACCGACTCGTCCGTTGTCCTACGGATCGGTACGTCCGGGGTGGCGGCGCATCCTCGGGGGTCCGGCATGCGGCGGTACCCGAACGGCGGGGGTGGCTGGGGATAGGGTGAATATCCGGAGGCACCTCCAGATTCGTTCGGGCAGTTTCACTCCGGGAGGACAGGCATGGACATCGGCCTGCACATCGCCGACTTCACCTGGTCCGGCGGGCCGTCGACGCTCGCGAAGGACCTCACCCGGGTGGCGACCGCCGCCGAGGACGCCGGCTTCACCAAACTGAGCGTGATGGACCACGTCTGGCAGATCACCGGAGTCGGTCCGCCCGAGAACGACATGCTCGAGGCCTACACCACGCTCGGTTACCTCGCTGCCCGCACGTCCCGCATCGAGCTGCTCGCCTGGGTGACCGCCGTCGTCTACCGCGAGCCGGGACTGCTCGCCAAAATGGTCACCACGCTCGACGTTCTGTCCGAGGGACGGGCCTACCTCGGCATCGGCGCGGCCTGGTTCGAGCAGGAGGCCCGCGGTCTCGGCCTGGACTTCCCGCCCACCGCCGAACGCTTCGAACGCCTCGAGGAGGCCCTCGAGATCTGCCTGCAGACCTGGAGCGACTCGGACGCCCCGTACCAGGGCAGGCACTACCAGCTCGAGCGCACCCTCGGGGTCCCGCGCCCGCTGCGCCGCCCGCACCCGCCGATCCTCATCGGCGGCGGTGGCGAACGCAGGACCCTGCGTCTGGTCGCCCGTTACGCCCAGGCCTGCAACCTCTTCGGCGGCCCCGACGTCGCCCACAAGCTCGACGTCCTGCGCGCCCACTGCGCGGACGTCGGCCGCGACTACGCCGAGATCGAGAAGACCGTCATGATGCCGCTGGACCCCGGGCCCGACGGCAGGCACATCGACGACCTCCTCGACCAGCTACGCGCCCTGGCCGCCCTTGGCATCACCCACTGCCACGGCTGGGTCCCGGGTGTCGATGCCATCCGCCCGCTGGACCTGCTCGCCGAACGCCTCATCCCCGTCGCCGCCACCTTCTGATCATCCTCGGGATCACCGGATGACGCCTTCGGGCATCCGGTGATCCGGGCCACCGGGCCGCGGACGTGCGGGCGGGGAAGCGGGTCCGTTCGGGGGAGTGCGCGCCGGTGGGATGAGGGGTAGTGATCAGGGTATGTGGTCGAGCCTGAAACGAGCGGTGTCGGGGCGGGGACGGGCCCGCGCGGCGAACGACGGTGCCAGCGGTGGCGGCGGTGCCAGCGGCGGTGGCAAGGGCGCGGCGGGGGTCGCCGGTGGCACGGGGGCGGTGGGCAGCGAGGCGTGGAATCCGACGGGCTGGTGGTGGTGCATGGATCATGGCCGGCCGGAGAATCCGCCGGACGCGCCGGGGCATCGCCGGCTCGGACCGTACGACAGCGCCGAGCAGGCGACCAACTGGCGTCAGCGCCTGGACAACCGCAACGAGCAGTGGGACGAGGAGGACCGCCAATGGTCCGCCGGCCCCGACCGCTGACGGGCCGGACCGCTGACGGGCCGGATGGCCTGAACGGGTCAGTCGGGGTGGGAGCGTGGGCCGGGGCTCGCGCCGTCCACCTCGGCGGAGCCGGCGAGGCGTAGCTTGCGGGCGGCGCGTTCGTAGAAGGTGGTGTGGCCGAGCCGGACGACCTCGACGGCGCCGGGGCGCGGGTGGACGGTCATGGTGGCACCGGCGGTGAGATGGCCGACGACGGTGCCGTCCACCTCGACGGCCAGGCGGGCGCTGCCGGACAGGACGTCCAGCGCCAGGCGGTCGTGCACCGACAGGACGATGCCCCGGTTGAACGCCGAGTGCGGTGCGACCGGGGTGACCAGCAGGGCCTCCACCGACGGGCTGACGATCGGGCCGCCGGCGGAGAAGCTGTAGGCGGTGGAACCGGTCGGTGTGGACACCACCACGGCGTCGGCGGCGTAACGGACGAAGGGCCGTCCGTCCACACGCAGTTGGACGGCGGCGCTGCCACCGTAGCCGGGGACGCGCACGACGGCGATGTCGTTGAAGGCGGTCGCGGTCATGGTGGCGATGTGGGCGTCGACGGCGAGGCGCGGCTCGACGGTGTACTCGTGGCGGTCGATCGCGGTGAGCGCGGCGGACAGTTCGGGGACGTCCACTTCGGCGAGGAAACCGAGCCGCCCCAGGTTCACACCGAGGACGGGGGCCCGGCCGGCCTCGGCCAGACGCATGGCGCGCAGCATCGTCCCGTCCCCGCCGAGGCTGACGAGCAGGTCACTGCGCTCGGCGAGCTGCGCCGACTCGACGGCCACCGCCGCACAGCGCAGCCGCTCGATCTCCCCGGCGACCCCGAGGACGGTCACCCCACGCGACGACGCCCAGCTCAGGATCTGCTCGACCGCCAGCGTCGAATCCCGCCGTGGATGCAGCACCACCCCGACCGTGCGCACAACCGTCCCCGTCCCCGCTGCGACTGCCACTGCCCTTCCCACCGGCCACCGGTCGTCCCAGCAGGCTATTCCTGCGCGGCGGACGTGACACCCGGGACCGGGGCCGCGTCGGGATCCCAGGGGCGCGGCTCGGCGGGGACGGCGGGTAGTGGTGTGATCAGGGGCAGGTGGTACCAGCCGAGGTCACGCCAGGCGCCGAGCTTGTGGCCGATCCCGGGATACACGGCGACCGGGGTGAACCCGGCCGCCGTGTGCAGCCCGACGCTTGCCGGATTCGGCAGCGTGATCCCGGCGTAGACGTTCAGATAGCCAAGGGCACGCAGTTCGGCGAACAACCGTGCGTACAACCGCCGCCCGAGCCCCCGCCGGTGAAACGCGGCCGCCAGGTACACCGACGCGTTCACCGACCACCGGTAGGCCGCCCGCTGCCCATGCGGCGCGGCACAGGCGTACCCCGCGATCACCACACCGGCCCGCCCGCCGTCCGATACGCCGTCCGGTGCGCCGTCCGACGGGAGGGTGGGCGTGGCCTCGGCGACGAGCCAGGGCAGGCGGGGGACGGCGGTCATGCGGGCGCGGATGGCCTCGACGGTCGGGATCTCCTCCTCGAACGTCGCCGGGCTGCCGGTCACGAACGGCCCGTACACCGCCTGGATACCCGCGGCGTCCGACAGCCGCGCCGCCCTGATCCTGACCACCGATCCCATGGCCCTCCGTCCTGTCTGATCCGGTGCCGTCACGCGTCACGCGTCGTGCGTCCCGCTTCGTGCGGTGCTGTCCGGTGCCGCTTGAATTATCCGACCGGGACGATCGGTGCGGCCGCGAACAGGGTGTTCAGTTCGGTACGCAGGATGTCCAGACCGTCCCGGCTGAGCACCGACTCGGGATGGAACTGCATCCCCACGAACGACGGCCCCCGCAGGGCATGCACCGTCCCGTCACCGCGATCCCGCGCCAGCCGCACGGGCCCGAACCCGCTCCGAAACAGCTCCCCTTCGGACGAACCGCCTTCGGATGGGTCGCCTTCGGACGAGTCGCCCCTGGTGCTGGCCACCGCCGCGAACGTGGAGTAGTAGCCAACGCGGCGCGGGCGGCCGAACAGGTCGATGGTGCGTCCCAGGCCCTGGTGCGGGTCGGGACGTCGACGCAGCGGCAGGCCGAGGACGTCCGCGAGCAGCTGATGGCCGAGGCAGACGCCGAGCAGCGGCCGTCCCAGCGCGAGCCGGTACTCGGCGAGCCGACGCAACGCGACCATCTTCGGATCACCGCCGCGATACGCCAGTGGATCACCCGGCCCCGGCCCGAGAACCAGCAGATCCACCGCGTCCACCTCAGGCACCGCGTCCACCTCGGGCGCCGGGGCGGTGCGGTCGTCCGTCGGCGGCGTCACCTGCGACCAGGGGCGGACGGTGACCATCAGCCCAAGCGAGCGCAACTGGTGGGCGAGCATCACAGCGAACGCGTCCTCGGCATCGACGACCAACACCGACCGTCCCGCCAACAACGGTTCCGCGGAACCGGGGTGGGACGGGTGTTCCGCGGAACCGGGTGGGATGGCCTGGGGTGGGAGGGGCCGTCGGGGTGAGCGGTGGAACCAGAAGGTGGCGAGGTCGGTGTTGCGGCTGGCGAGGACGGCGGCGATGACCGGGTCCTCGGTGCGAGGGGTCGGCCGGGTCGGCTGGGTGGGGGCGGGGCGCAGGCCGAAGGCGGCGAGGATGGCGGCGGCCTTGGTGTGGGTTTCGGCGGTTTCGCCCGACGGGGTGGAGTGGCGGACGAGGGTGGCGCCGACAGGGAGGCGGAGCCGACCGTCGGGGGTGAGCTCGGCGGTGCGGATCAGGATGGGGGCGTCGAGGGTCTGGCGTCCGGTGGTGTCGAAGCCCAGCAGGGCGGCGACGCCACCGTAGTAGCGGCGGCCGCGGCGTTCGTGGCGGGCGAGGACGCGCAGGGCGTTGTGCAGGGGGCTGCCGGTGACGGTCGGGGCGAACATCGTCGCGCGCAGGATGTCGCGGACGTCGGCGTCGCTGTGGCCGGTCAGGAGGTACTCGGTGTGCACGAGCCGGGACATGCGTTTCAGGTGTGGTCCGACGACGCGTCCGCCGTCATCGGTGAGCGCCGCCATCATCTTCAGTTCCTCGTCCAGGACCATGGACAGCTCGTCGATCTCCTTCGCGTCGTTGAGGAACCGCATCAGCCCCGCACGCGCCGCCCCGGACGGATCGGACAGGTCGAACGAATCAGGCGGGTCGGACGGTAGTCGGTGGGTGCCGCAGATCGGGTTCATGGTCACCTGGCCGTCGACGGCGCTGACGTGGCGTTCCGGTGTCGCGCCGACGAGGGTGCGCCGGCCGGTGTGGATGAGGAACGTCCAGTAGGCACCGGGTTCGGTGTGCAGCAGATGGCGCAGCGCGGCGAGGGCGGCGTGCGGCGGTGGGCCGTCGAGGGTGGCGGTGTACGTCCGGTGCAGGACGAAGTTGGAGCCCTCACCGTGGCCGATCTCGTCCCGCACGACCGCGCGGACCTGCTCGGCGTACTGGTCGTCGTCGAGGTCGAATCCGCCGCCGTGGACGGAGGGCCCATCGGTGGGCAGGACGGCGAGGGCGTCGCCGAGGGGAACGCGCAGGTGCTCGGTGACGCGCAGCGCCTCCAACGGGCTGCCGTCGTCGACGCAGGGCAGACCGACCTCGGTGAGCTGGCGAAACGGCACGATCGCGAGGACACGCGGCCCGGTGCCGCCCGGCGGCAGCGGCAGATCGGCGATGCGCGCGACGGTGATCAGCTCGCCGCGCAGCAGCTCCAGCTCCAGCTCCAGCTCACCACGGTCGGCGTCGGCGTCGGTCCCCGCGCGCCGCAGCAGCGCGAACGGCCCGGGATCCTCACCGGCGGCGCACGCGGCGACCAGCCGGCGCAACACCTCGGCCGGCGGTGGTTCGGTCGACGGCGGCTCGGCCGGCAGCAGTTCGGCCGGCGGCAGTGCGGGGTGGTGTGGGTTCATCGGTGACGACCTCGTCGAGTGGGACGGGACGCGACGCCGTGGACCGGGGTCGTCCGGTGCCCGTTCGCGAGCTCGTCCCAGGTCGAGAAGAGTGACCCGAGGGAGATGCCCGCCGCAGGAGACAACAGCGACCGCCGGAGGGGCGGCCGCGTGCTCGGATGCGGGTTACGCGCGCGTGGAGACGGCCGCCAGGATGACGGCCCGCCACAGACCTCTGCGCGCGAACATGCTTCTACTCTAAGGGATATGACGACCCCGGACGCCGCTGCCCAGCTCGCATGGCAGCGCGGGTTGCCCCGCAAGCGGATGAACGCGGCGTGTCTGCTGGTCGACGGTCACAGCCGCGTCCTGCTGGTGAAACCGACCTACCGGCCAGGCTGGGACCTGCCCGGCGGAGTCGTCGAGCAGGACGAGTCGCCGTACGCCGCGGCCCGCCGGGAGGTCGGCGAGGAGCTGGCCCTGGACCGCGTCCCCGGCCGACTGCTCGCGGTGGACTGGGTGCCGCCCTCGCCGCTGCGTACCGAGGGCCTCGCCCTGGTCTTCGACGGCGGCCTGCTCACCGACGACGCCGCCGCCCGCATCCGCCTGCCCGCCGACGAACTCGCCGACTGGACCCTCGTCCCCGAGGAGAACCTGTCCGACGTCGCCCAGCCGCACATCGCCCGCCGCCTGCACGCCTGCCTCGCCGCCCTGCGCACCGGCAGCTCCCTCTTCCTGGCGGACGGCCTCCCACCCGGCTAGTACTGCAACGGCACTTGTGTTGACCGTGATGGATGGATGGATGGATGGATGGATCTGGGCTGTGGTGGTGGAGTCATGGGCAGCTGAGCTGGACGGTTGGTGCGAGCGGATCGGTGGCCGGTTCGGCCGGGCGGAGCCGCGTCGGCAGGTGGCGGAGTATGTGTCGACCAGGTGTGTCGTCAGCTTGCCCGCGAGGCGCGGCCGTTCCCGAGGCTGCGGCTGGCCTCGGCGGCCAGCCTGTTCGACTGCACCTACGATCATTTCGCGCTCGACGGCTACGATCCGCATCCTGCCATCGCCGTGCCGGTGGCAGTGTGATCGGGCTTGTCTGGGCGCAGTCGGTGAACGGCGTCATCGGCCGTGATGGCATGCTGCCCTGGTATCTGCCCGAGGACCTGGCGCACTTTCGCGCTCTGACCATCGGCGCGGCCGTGCTCATGGGCCGGCCTACTTGGGAGTCGCTGCCGCCCCGATTCCGGCCGTTGCCCGGTAGACGCAACCTCGTGCTGTCCGGCACGGCGCAGCCCGGTGTGACGACGTTCCCCGACCTGCCGCAGGCGCTTGCCGCGGCATCCACAGAACCATGCGCCCGACATCGGACGCCCTCCCGACAGCCGCGGAGCGTGGCAGGAGTCATCCACCGGCCTGCACTACCGGTTCCTCACCTGGAACTGAGCGGCACTCGACTGATGCCGTGATCACGCCAGCCTTTCAAGGTGAGCCGAGGCGGCCACCGTCCCGTCGGATCAGTGGAAATCGTGGACAACCTGTATCTCGCCGATGATGTGGGCGTTGAACTCATCGAGTTCTTCGGCCGGAACCCATAGTTCGAGGATCGTCTGTCCGCCTGCCTGCTGGATGGGGTGCCGGGAGAGGAACTCGGTACCAACCTCGAAGCAGGTCACGAAGCCCGCCCCATCGTGCTTCACGTTCCAGTCCTTTGCGATCCGGATTGCGTAGTCCTCGTTGAGAACCGGATAGAAGATCGACTGCTCGGGCAGCCGGGGCGGCCAGGAGCGTCAGTCGAGCTGTCGCACCATCTCCATTTTCTTGGGACCGGCTGTACGCCACAGGGTCTTTGTTCCAGGCTGGCTGGTCATCAGATCACCCTCTGTGGCTCATCCAAGCAAAGGAGCTGGTCAAGAAGGCAGATGGTACTCTGCTATGGACGGTTGGGCGGCGCGATATCACGCGAAGCCGGCCGTGGACACTGAAGGATCCATGCGTCACATCAGGCGGATAGTCAGCGCTGTACCGGTCTTGTCCTTTTCTGCAATACGGGCCGGGTTACCGTTCGACGCCGCGTAGCCATCCGAAACCGGTGAACTTGTCGCAGCCGCTGGGCTTGTTGAGCTGGCAGTGGGGTCAGGCGGAAAGGTGAGGTCGTCGAGGCCGGTGGGGCGCGGGGAGTCGAGAGTGGTGGCAGAGGCGCTGCGGGCGGCGAGTTCGGGGGCATCGATGGTGCCGGAGCACACGACGTTGCAGGTGATCGCGCCGGTCACGGTGAGGGCGGCTTCGTCTAGTCGACGCCGAGTCGATCCCGGCGGTTCCCTCTTGCCCAGCGGGTGCTCCTGAGCTGTGCGGTCGCTGGGACCGTCGGCCCGGTATCTTGACGTGGTTTCTATTCATGGAGTCGAACGTCGGGTGCTGGTCGCCATGCACATCTACATTGGGCCTCTGGGTGTCAGTGGACTCTCTGGGGCATTGTAGAGTGCGCGGCATGCGCAGGGCGTCCGGACGATCAATGAGGCCCGGCTCGGCACAAGGGGGCTCGCGGATCGTGGACGAGTCCCCGGTCGCCAGAAGAAGGGAAGAGCGTCGTGGCCACCAGCTCCGCGGACCCCGAGGATCTGGGCACCTATGTCACGGACGCCACCGCGGCGCGCATGACGCTGTCGACGGCGGCGGCTGGTGTGCGGAGCTACTACGACGACGTGGTCGCTCGATTCGGTGCGCAGTACAGTCTTTCGCATCCGGATCTGTGGGTGAAATTAAGTGCGCATCTGACTGACGCCGAACAGCGGGATCGTTTCGTTGGCACGGTGAAGGATGCGTTCGTCGCCGCCGACCGGGGCTCGGCGGGTACGGCCGCCGGCACGGTCACGGTTGAGGACAGCCGGATCGCCGCCGGGCTGGCGGCGGCCGGGATCGGTACGTTGCCGACGACGACGCTGACGGTCGATGATCCTGTGCTGCACGGCCACCCGCCGGACAGTGGTTTCGCGGCCGACCCGGTGTGTACCGCGAACGGCAACCTGGTCGAGCAGGAACTCGACCTGCCGTTGCCCGGCCGGGCGGCGCCGGCTGGCTGGCGGCGGACCTACAACTCCCGCGCGCACGATCGGATCGGCGCACATGGTCGGGGCTGGTCCAGCTGGGCCGACACCGCACTGGACGTCGGCGACGAGCAGGTCGAGTGGCGGGCCCCGGACGGCGCCCGCTCTGTGCTGGTGCGTCCCGGCGTGGGCCGGCCGACCGAGCTGCCGCTGCTGGGCGCGACCCTGCACGCTGATGGCGCGGGCTTCCGTTTCACCCGTGGGCCGGGGGAGACCTGGTGGTACGACGAGGCCGGCCAGCCGGTGCGGGTGCGCGTCGACCGGGCGGAGTTGCTGCTCGCCTGGTCGGACGGCCGGCTGAAGCGGCTGTCGCATCCCCGTTCGGGCCGGTCCCTGGAGCTTGTGTGGGATGACGAGCGTGCCCTGGTCGCGGCGGTGCGGGCCAGCGATGGCCGGCAGGTCCGATACGCCTACGACACCCACGCCAACCTGGTCGCCGTCGAGGGGGGCCCACAGGGTGCCCGCCGCTACCGTCACGCCGACGAGGCAGGCGCCGGCACCGGACCGCTTGCCGAGATCGTCGACGCGGACGGTGTGACGCTGGCCCGCACCACGTTTGACGAGGCCGGTCGGGTGCTGACCCAGCTCAGCCCCGAGGGCCGTCTCGTCCAGTTTGCCTACCGGGAGGGTCGTCGCACCCTGGTCACCGATGCGGCGGGCGGGGCGATCAACGAGTACCGTCATGATTCGGCTGGTCGGCTGGTCTGCGCGGTGGATGACGCGGACCGTCCATTCTACCGGGTGTTCGACGAGGCTGGGCGGCTGCGCGGGATTGAGGAACGTTCCGGCGCGCGTTGGACGATGGACTACGACGACGCGGGCAACCTCGTCCACCGTGCCGGCCCCTGCGGCATCACCGAGCGCTGGTCGTGGGATTCTCTCGGTCGTCTGACCGGTTACGTTGATCCGCGTGGCCATCTGACCCGATGGGTCTACGCGGCCGCCGCGCGGACCCCGGTGGAGATCGTCGACGCGGCAGGCGCACTGACCCGGATCACTGTCAACGATGATGACCTACCGACCTGTGTCGTGGATCCGGACGGGGTCACGACGAGGTTCCGCTGGGACGACGACGCCCAGCTCATTGACATACGGGTCGCTGGCGGTGGGCGGACCAGGCTGCGCTACGACCCCGCCGGCCGGCTGGCTGCGATCACCGGACCGACGGGCCAGACCCGTGAATGGGACAGCGACGACGCCGGGCGGGTGGTCTGCGAGCAGGGCCCGGACGGGGCAGGCAGCTCGTATCACTACACGCCTGCGGGCCGTCCTGATGGCTATGTCGACCCGGCCGGGGGACGGTGGGGTTCGTCGTACGGTCCGCACGGGCGGGTTGAGCAGGTCGTCGACCCGCTGGGCGCGACGCTGGGCTTTGAGTACGACCTGTTCGGTAACACCACGCTGATCGTCGCCCCCGATGGCGAGAAGTTCCACTTCGACCACGACGGTCTCGGCCGACTGGTGGCGCTGAGCGACCCAGCGGGCGCGACGTTCCGCCGTGGCTACGACCCGGACGGCCGCCCGAACGTCGAGTCGGACGCCGAGGGCCACGAGTGGCGGGTCGAGTATGACGAGGCCGGGCGGGCGTTCCGCCGGACCAGCCCGGACGGGCGGGTCTGGCAGCGGGCGTATGACCCGGCCGGTGCCGTCATCGCTGAAACCGACCCCGCGGGCGCCGTTAGCCGTTACGAACATGACCCGCGCGGGCGGGTGGTGGCGGTCACCGACCAGCTGGGCGGGCGGCGCACCCTCGAGTGGACTCTCGGTGGACGGCTCGCTGCCGTCACCACGCCGCTGGGCCGCCGCGAGTCCTATGGCTATGATCGGGCCGGCCGTTGGGTGCAGACGACCGCGCCGTCGGGAGCGCGCACCCTGTACCGGCGCGATGCCGCGGGCCGGTTGACCGCGCTGGTCACCCCCGCCGGTCGCGAGACGACCTGGGAGTACGACGCGTACGGCCGGGTCGTTGCGGTGACCCGGCCGGGCGGGCGGCGCACGACGATCGAGCACAACCCACTCGGCCTGCCCGTGGCCATCACCGACGGCACCGGCGCCGTCCGACGCTACACCTACGATGCGCGCGGCGCCCTGACCAGCGCCACCGACCCGCTCGGCGCCGTCACCCGCTACACCTACGATGCCCGCGGCCAGCTTGCCGGCTGGAGCGACCCCCTCGGCGGCCGCCACGAACTGCGCCACGATGAGGTCGGACGCCCGACCGCCACGACCGACCCGCTCGGCCGGACCACCACCGTCGTCCGTGACCACAATGGTCGCGTCCATGTGGTGCGCCACGCGGACGGCACCGGGACGCGCAGCTGGTGGGATTCCGCCGGGCGGCTGATCGGACGCGGTCTGCCGGACGAGCGGGCCCCGCGGTTTCAGTACCTCTATGACGCGGCCGGCCGCCTCGAGCGTGTGCGGACTGCGTCGGTGGAGGGTTCCGCGGATCCGCTGAGCGGGACGGGCCGGGAGGGCACCGCAGACCCGGATGTCCAGGTGGCGTTGGACTACGACCTCACCGGACGGTTGACCGCACGCACCACCGCCGCGGGCCGGCTCGCCTGGTCCTACGACGGTGATGGGCGGTGTGTGAGCGTCGGGCGGGCCGGTGGGACGCCGGTGCGCTATGAGTATGACGACGACGGACGCCTCCGGTCGGTGGCGCATCCAGCGCTCGGCCGCCGTGTCATCGCGCGGGACCCGGACGGTCGGCCTGCCCGAGGTCCCGGCCGGACCGTGGAACGTGACGGTGCCGGCCGGATCATCCGGGTGGTTGACGGCGGGGAAGACCTGCGGTTCGGCTATGACCGGGCCGGCCAGCTCGTCTCGGCGCGAGGGCCGTGGGGCCGCTGGGCCTTCACCTGGGATCCGGGCGGGCGCATGGTCGCCGAGGACCGGGGCGATCCCGAGTCCGTGATCCGCTGCACCTACGATGCCGCTGGCCGCCTGGTCGAACGTCGAATCGGGGACGGCCTGCCGACCACCTTCGGCTACGACGCCGCCGGGCGGCGGCGGACAGAAGACGGGCCGACCGGCGTCGTCTGCTACGACTGGGACGCGCTGGGCCGGCTCCGCGAGGTTCGGCGAGAGCCGACCGGCACGATGGCGACCGGCCCGCATGCAGCCGGCCGGTCGGACCGGCTTGTGGTCGACGCCCTCGGGGATCCGCTTGAGGTGAACGGCCAGGCCGTGCTCTGGGACCCGGTGGCCTGGCCGGGCCAGGCGCATGCCGTGGGCGGGCGCACCTACGCTCGCGCCGGGTCCGCCATCGGTGTGATCGAGGATGCCGTGACAAGCGGCTCGGGTGCGCTCCCTCCCGCGACCGGGCGGTGGCTCGAGCTTGACTGGCAGGGCTCTCCCGGCCATCACGACGTGTGGGGCCTGCCGATCGCGACAGGCGCCGGCACCCGGACCGGCTCCGGTTCGGCTGCGGCCGGGTCCCGCCTTGGAACCGGGGACCTGCCCGTAGGTGCACCGGGCCTGGACAGTGCCCTCGGCTACCGCGGTGAGCTGGTCCTCGGTGATCTGGTCTGGCAACGGGCCCGCGTTCTCGATCCGCGGACCCGTTCCTTTCTCTCGCCCGATCCGCTCGCGAACATCCCCGGGATGCCGGGCCAGGCAAACCCGTATCACCACGCCTGGAACGACCCGGTCGGAATGGTCGACCCGACCGGTCTGCGCCCGCTGACCGACGCCGAGTACGACGGCTACCGCAACCAGGCTGGCAAGGGCATGTTCGAGAAAGCCTGGGACAATGTCAGAAAGGATCCATGGGGGAGCCTCGGCGCCGCCGCGGTCATCGGTGTCGGCGTCGGGCTGATGTTCGTCCCCGGAGGGCAGGCCGTCGGCGCCGGAATACTCATCGGTGCCGGAAGCTCGGCAGCCATAGGCCTCGTCACGGGAAACTTCGACCCACGCACTGTCGCCCTCGCCGGAATCGCCGGCGGCGTCGGTGGCGGAGTGGCCGGCGGGCTCGCCAGAACAGGACTCTCCGCAGCGGCCAGCAACGCCATCGGCGGCGCGGCCCAGGACCTTGCCACCCAGAGCATCGTCCACCCCGGACAGCTTAACCTCGGCGAACTCGCCTTCAGTACCGCCACCGGGGGCCTGGCCGGAAGGTTTGGCGGAGCGCGCTCCGTGGCGGGTGGGGACGGCCTCGCAGCCGCGGAGATCGGGGTCGCATCGAAGCTTACGGGCGCGCCGATCCGCATCTACAGGGGTTCCAGCCGTGTGCTGGAAGAATATGGCTTCGAGGAGACGGGCCTGGTCATGAGCGATGCTGCCCTGCACGCCTATGGCGCCACGGGTGATCTCAGCGCGGCACTGAGAATCTCGCAGGAGGCACACCAGGCAGGAATCGCGGCCTGGGGAAGCGAGCCGGCCTATGCGGAGGCCCACGTCATGTTCGGTACAGATATAGACGAGATCGGGGAGAAGTCGATGATATCATTCACGGCCGACCCGGGTGTCGCGAAGCGATTTGCCAACGGGGGAGTGGTCTACTCGACAACGATAAATCCCGGCGATGGCATAGTAATACCAAATTCATCGGATTCGGAAATCTTGATACGACACATGATTGGAGTGGAGCGTTGGTCGCAATAAAAGCCGAGGTAGTCGACTATGAAGTCGACTTCTGGCCTGCAGGTGTGCCGTTCGAGAGTGTCGGTGAGGTGCGCAACTACTTTCACTGGGAGGATCCGTACTGGGCCTCCCGGGAGAATGTGCGGCGTGTCACAGCTCGGTTCTTCGGGCGTGCGCCGGTCTACTACCTGGTGCACTGGAACGAGGGGGCGCTGCCTGCAGACCTGGACGCGCGGGTCGCGGACGGCACTGTGTGCGCGGCGGACTTCGAGGGTGCGGTGCTGGCCGAGCCAACGAACTACACCTGCCTGTTCTGCGACGCGCAGCTGCGGGCCGCGGTTGTCGACGGCGCCAACCCGATCCTTGGCAAAGGCCGTGCCGCGCGACTCCGGGCTCACACCTTTGTCCGGAAATGTCCGGTCTGCCACCATGAGATCGCGGGGGGTGTCGTGGAATTCCTACCGCCGCTCTGACTCCAACCCTCGACTGGAGATCGAAAAGACGGCCTCAGCGTCGGACGGGCAACCTCAGAGAAGACGCGTCGGGCGGGATTTCGATCTGGGAGAGCAAGGTGGCGGAATGCAGGCCGTGTGGCTGGCGAGAGGAGGTCTGGCATATAAGAACCACATCTCCGACAGGATTATCGAGTGTAGGAGGTGGCGGAGTCGGCATGCCTGATCTCATTCCGCTGACCGAGCTGACGTCGGGGTTCAACTATCTGCCGGAATATCTTTGGTCCTCGAGTTTTCCCTGGCCAATCCTGATCCGTGGCGGATCGTGGAGGGCGGCGTTCTGTTCGCTATCGAAAATCTTCTCGCCGAGATGTTTCCGAGCGAGCGGATCGTGCCCTTCGCTAGTGTCCTGAGTCGTTAATCCGTGCGCAGTAGGCGGCGAGGGTCTCGAGTATCTCGTCGGCGGTCCTGGCCCAGACGAACGGCTTGGGATTCTTGTTCCAAGATTTGATCCATGTGTGGATGTCGGTTTCGAGTTCAACGACCGAGCGGCGCGTCGATCGGCGCAGCTTGCGGTTCGTCAACTCGGCGAACCAGCGCTCGACCAGATTCATCCACGACGACGAGGTGGGGGTGAAGTGCAGGTGGAAGCGGGGGTGGCGCAACGGCCAGTTCTTCGCCGCCGGAGTCCTGTGGGTGGCGTAGTTTTCCAGGATCAGGTGCAGGTCGTAGCCCTTGGGTACCGAGGCGTCGATCAGTTTCAGGAACCGGAGAAACTCCTGGTGGCGGCGACGCCGGAACGACTGGGAGATCACCGACCCCGAGGTCGGGTCCAGCGCCGCGAACAGGCTGGTCGTGCCGTTACGGACGTAGTCATGCGTCATCCGCGCCACCGTCCCCACCGACACCCCGACGGCCTCCGCCACCTGGCCGTTCGTCCTACCCTCCGCGCGCTCCAACACGATCCGCGACCGCAATGCCAGCGCTGTCTTCGGGCGACACATCCAGCCAGCCAGAACCTCCCGCTCAGCGTCGGTCGGCATAATTTCCACGGCACGCGGCCCAGGCATGCCCCAAGCCTACGATCCACAGGCGAATCAGAGACTCAGGACACTAGTGCGGCAGCCGTCGTTTTGTGATTATTTGATGTGGGTGGGCTGCCGGTGGGTGGCTGGTACCGGTGCTGGAACGTGAACAGCCACCGGTGATCATGGCGGGTTTGTGAGGACGCGTCAGGATCTGCTGGTGGCTGCGGGCCCCAGCATAGACAGTGATCGTTTTCAGGGTGAGTTCGAGGGGCTTCTGGGGCTGGTGAGGCCGCGGTTCACGTGGGCGGCGAGCCGTCGGCGGGTGCGGTCGTTCCTGCTGGGGTTGCTGGCGGGGTTGCCGCGGGCGAACTGCTGGACGGTCGCGGAGCATGCCGGGGACGCCAGTCCGCACGGGATGCAGCGTCTGTTGGCCCGGGCGGTGTGGGACGTCGACGCGGTCCGCGACGACCTGCGCGGCTATGTGGTCGACCGTCTCGGGAGCGCCGGGGCGGTGCTGGTCGTGGACGAGACCGGGGATCTGAAGAAAGGCACCCGGACCGTCGGGGTGCAACGTCAGTACACCGGCACGGCAGGCAGAATCGACAACGCGCAGGTCGCGGTGTATCTGGCCTACGCGACCGACCGGGGGCACGCGTTCATCGACCGTGCTCTCTACCTGCCCCGCGGCTGGACGCAGGACCCCGCGCGCTGCCAGGAGGCCGGCGTCCCGGAAGGAAGCGGGTTCGCCACCAAGCCGGCGCTGGCGCGGCGGATGCTCACCGCCGCCTTCGACGCCGGGGTGCAGGCGGGCTGGGTCGCCGGCGACGAGGTCTACGGCAACGACCCGAAACTGCGCGGCGAGCTCGCCCGCCGCGGTGTCGGCTATGTCCTGGCCGTGGCGAAGAACCATCCGATCGTCACCGGGATCGGGACCCGCACCGCCGTCGAACTCGCCGTGCGCCTGCCCGAGAAAGCCTGGCAGCAGCGTTCCGCCGGCCCCGGGTCGAAAGGCCACCGCTCCTACGACTGGGCCCTGATCGACACCGTCGACAAGGACCTTCCCGGCCGCCACTGGCTGCTGGTCCGCCGCCACCAGACCAGCGGCGAGTACGCCTTCTACCGCGCCCACGCCGCCGGCCCGGTCCCCCTCGCCGCCCTGGTCGCTGTCGCCGGCCGACGATGGACCGTCGAGGAAACCATCCAGACGTCCAAAGAACTCACCGCCCTCGACCACACCAGGTCAGAACCTGGACATCCTGGCACCGCTGGACCATCCTCGCGATGCTCGCGCACGCCTTCCTGGCCACCACCACCACCGCCGCCGACAACAGACACGACCAGCCCGACAACCCCACCCTGATCCCGATCACCGTCAACGAAACCCGCCGACTCGCCCTCGCGATCATCGGCCTGCCCGCCGCGACCCTCGACCACGTCCTGCACTGGTCCCACTACCGACGCCGCAACCACCAACCCAACTGATCACAAAACAGCGGCTGTAGTACTAGGCGGGCCACTGAACGTTTCCGGCTGCGGAAGCGGCTGCGGGCCGCCACCTTCTCGCCCCGCCGCCGCGTCCCTCGCGGGACGGCATCCCTCCGGCTGACCGCGGCGTGGCCGGGGCCGCGATGGCACCTGCCGGGTAGCCCTGACGCGCGGCCGGCGGTGCGGTGACCGGCGCCCATGGCGAGTGGCTTGACCTGCGCGGATGTGCGTTGCCGCGAGGCGTCCAGGCCAGGGGTGGGGCGCTGTAGGCGGTGGCCCGGTCAGGCGGAATGGCCTGCCCTTTTTGGCTGCTAAGACAGTATTTGCCCAGATGTTCGGGCCAGTGAGTTCGCCATGTGCTGCCGCCGTCGCCGCGTTCCGATCAGGTGGGAGTCTCCGCATGCCCCAGTCGCGCCAGGTCCCGGGCTCCCCTCGAGACGGCGCGGCCACCTCGCGTGCGCGGTGGCGGGCCCGCCTGGCCGGACGGTCGGCGCCAGCCCAGCACGACCTGCTCCTGGCGGCCATCCGCACCGCCATCCACGATGCCACCGCCACACCCAGCCCTGCCGCCACGCCTAGCCCTGCCGCCACGCCCAGCTCCGCGGCCGCACCCAGCGCCGCTCCCAGCAGGGCCGCTGCCGGCTTGGACGCGCAGGCGTCGTGGCGGGCGCTGGGGGTGTACCGGGGGATCGCCGAGCGGCTGCGTGCGGTGCTCGGGGAGGAGACCGGGGTCGTCCTGCCGGCGACCATGTTGTTCGATCTGCCCACACCGGACGCCCTCGCCGGCCATCTGCGTCGCACGCTGCTCGGGGAGCCGCGCGACACCGCCACGTCAGCCGGCCCGGGCACCGCGTCCGACCCGGTGGGCAGGCCGCCTGCGCTGGCGGACGATCCGGTGGTGATCGTCGGGATGGGCGTCCGGTTGGCGGGGGGCGTCGACTCGCCGCAGGCGCTGTGGGAGCTGGTCGGCGCCGGCCTGGACGCGACCGGTGACCTGCCGGACGACCGGGGCTGGGACCTCGACGCCCTCTACGACCCGAGTCCGCATGCGAGTCGGGCGGGCACCGCCTACACCCGGCGGGGTGGGTTCCTGGCGGGCATCGACCGGTTCGACGCGACCTTCTTCGGCATCGGGCCGCGGGAGGCGGCGGCCATCGACCCGCAGCAGCGGCTCATGCTGGAGACGTCCTGGGAGGCGCTCGAGCACGCCGGGATCGACCCGCGTTCGCTGCGCGGAAGCCGCACGGGGGTGTTCACCGGCACCTCCCTGACCGACTACGGACCGTCCTGGCATGTGGCGCCGGCCGCCGCCCAGGGACAGCTGCTCACCGGGACCGCACCCGGGGTCATCGCCGGACGGGTCGCCTACACCTTCGGCCTGGAAGGCCCCACCCTGGCCGTGGACACGCAGTGTTCCGCCTCGCTGGTCGCGGTGCATCTGGCCGCCCAGTCACTGCGGGCGGGGGAATGCGAACTGGCGCTGGCCGGCGGGGTCACCGTCATGTCGACGCCCGGCATCCTGGTGGAGTTCAGCCGCAAGCGCGGCCTCGCCCCGGACGG
The DNA here is from genome assembly GCF_023243055.1 of Frankia sp. AgPm24. Classification (NCBI taxonomy): domain Bacteria; kingdom Bacillati; phylum Actinomycetota; class Actinomycetes; order Frankiales; family Frankiaceae; genus Frankia; species Frankia sp. AgPm24. Next base: position 38,714 of record NZ_JALKFW010000201.1, read on the forward strand.
ACGGTGCAAGGCCTTCTCCGTCGACGCCGACGGCACCGGCTGGGCGGACGGCGCCGGTGTCCTGGCGCTCGAACGGCTCTCCGCCGCCCGGCGTCACGGCCACCGGGTGCTGGCCGTCATCCGGGGCAGCGCGGTGAACTCCGACGGTGCCAGCAACGGGATGACCGCGCCGAACGGGCTGTCCCAGCAGCGCCTCATCCGCGCGGCGCTCGCCAACGCCGGACTGCGCGCCGCCGACGTCGACGCCGTCGAGGCCCACGGCACCGGTACCGCTCTCGGTGATCCGATCGAGGCGTCCGCGCTGCTGGCCACCTACGGTCAGGACCGCCCGCTCGACCGTCCGCTGCGCCTGGGGTCGCTGAAGTCCAACATCGGCCACAGCCAGGCCGCCGCCGGTGTCTGCGGCACCATCAAGATGGTGCAGGCGCTGCGGCACGAGACCCTCCCGCGGACCCTGCACGTGCGCGCCCCCTCCCCGCACGTCGACTGGTCCGCCGGTGCGGTCGCGCTGCTCACCGACCCGCTGCCCTGGCCGCACCACCCCGGTGGACGCCCCCGCCGCGCCGGTATCTCGGCGTTCGGCATCTCCGGCACCAACGCCCACCTCATCATCGAGGAAGCCCCACCCGAGCCCGAGCCCATCCGCGTCCCCCCGGCTGTTCCCGCGGCCGGCGCGCGGCCGGTGGCGCTGGTGCTGTCCGGACGGACCGACGCGGCGCTGCGCTCGGGCGCCGCGCGCCTCGCCGCGCACCTGCGCACCCATCCACACCTGGATCTGTCGGACGTCGCCCATACCCTCGCCGGACGGACCCGCTTCGAACACCGAGCCGTCGTGCTCACCGACCTGTCCACCCCGACCTCGGTGCGGACAGCCGCCCTGTCACCCGTGCCTGCCGCGGTGTCGGCTGCCGGCCAGGTATTGGCTGCCGGCCAGGTGGCGGCTGCGACTGCCGGGGTGTCGGCTGCCAGCCGGGTGGCGGTGGTGCTGGAGCGGCTGGCCGAGGGGCGCGGCGCGCCCGGCGTCGTCCGGGGTACCTGTGCGCCCGGTGCGCGGGGGCGCCTCGCGATGCTGTTCACCGGCCAGGGCAGCCAGCGCCCTGAACTCGGCCGCGAGCTCTACCAGGCGTTTCCGGTGTTCGCCGCCGCACTGGACGAGATCGCCGCCCGCTTCGACGCCCAGCTGGGACGTCCACTGCTCGACGTGATGTTCGCCCCGGCGGGCACCTACCTGGCCGCCCTGCTGGACCGCACCGAATACACCCAGCCGGCCCTGTTCGCCCATGAGACCGCGCTGTTCCAGCTGGTCACCTCGTGGGGGCCGCGTCCGGCGCTGCTGGCCGGCCACTCCATCGGCGAACTCGTCGCCGCGCACGTCGCCGGCATCTGGACCCTCGACGACGCCGTCCGTCTGGTCGCCGCCCGCGGCCGACTCATGCAGGCCTGCCCGGCCGGCGGCGCGATGATCGCCATCCGCGCGACCGTCGACGAGGTGACCGCCGCGCTGGCCGGCACCGGCGGACGGGTCACCCTCGCCGCCGTCAACGGGCCGTCCGCCGTCGTGATCGCCGGCGACACCGACGCCACCGCACACGTCGCCGCCACCTTCACCGCCCGTGGCGTCGCGACGCGCCGGCTCACCACCAGCCACGCCTTCCACTCCCCGCACCTGGACGGCATGCTGGACGACTTCCGCGCGGTCGCCGCCACCCTCACCTACCACGAGCCGATCATCCCGATCGTCTCGACGCTCACCGGCGAACTGTCCCCGCGCTGGATGCTCGAACCCGACTACTGGCCCCGCCAGGCCCGCGGCACGGTGTACTTCGCCGAGGCGCTGCGCCGCCTCGCGGCGGAAGGCGCCGACAGCTTCCTCGAGCTCGGTCCCGACGCCATCCTCACCCCCCTCGTCCCCGCCACCCTCGAAGACGACGACACGGGCGCCGGTGCCGGTGCCGCCGCTGGACGGCGTACGCCGTTGGCGGTCGCGACGGCGCGGGCGCGACGCCCGGAGCCCGAGATGGTGCTCGGCGCGGCCGCGGCTCTGGACACCCACGGCATCGACGTCGACTGGCACGCCGTCCCCGGCCGCCCCGGCCGCCCCGGCCACCTCGTCGACCTGCCCACCTACCCCTTCCAACGCCGCCGCCACTGGCTGGGCACCCCCGCCACCGTTCCCTTCGAGCCATCCACCCCGCCTGGACCATCCACCCCGCCCGGGTCATCCACGCGTCCGTCGTCGACGGGATGGCACTACCGCACCGTCTGGCAGCCACTCGCCGATGCGGACGTGACCGCCGTGCTCACCGCGTTCGCCGGGATCAGCCCGTCCGGCCGGAGCGGCCCGTCCGGTCAGGGCGGCCCGTCCGGTCAGAGCGGCCGGGTCGGCCAGCGCGGTCAGGTCGGCGGCGATGATCCGGGCGGGCGATGGCTGGTGGTCGTCCCACCGCGAGGTGCGGACCGGACGTTGGTCGCCCGGCTCGGCTGGGTCCTCGAGCGTCTCGGCGGCAGCGAGATCATCCAGCTCGAACATGCCGACCGTGCTGAGATCGCGGCCCGGCTCGCCGCTGTTCGGGCTGGTCACCCGACGCCGATCGGCGCCGTCCTCTCCCTGCTCGCGCTGGACGACACCCCCCATCCGGACCACCCGGGACTGACCCGCGGCCTCGCCCTGTCCGTCGTCTGCCCGCAGGCACTGGCCGACGCGTCCATCGACGCCCCGCTCTGGATGATCACCACGGGTGCCGTGGCCGCCGACGACGACCACCCCGTGACCCAGCCCGACCAGGCCATGGCCTGGGGCCTCGGCCGCACCCTGGCCCTGGAACGTCCCCACACCTGGGGCGGCCTGATCGACCTGCCTGGTCTGCCTGGCGGGGACAGCGGGGACGGCGGGGCTGGCGGGCGTGGGATCGATGACCAGTCGCTGCTGTGGCTCGGTGTCGCGCTCACCGTGGGCGATGCGGCTGGCGGCGAGTTCCAGTTCGCCGCGCGGTCGACGGGGCTGCGCGTCCCACGGTTGGTGCGGGTGCCGATGCCGGCGGACGGGCTCGCGGAGTCCGGGTTGGAACCCGCGTCGGGGTCCGCGCCGGGGGCGGGGACGGGGCGTGCGGGTGGGCCTGCCGCGAGGTTCGAGCGGGTCGGGCGGCGGGTCGGCTGCGTGCTGATCACCGGCGGGACGGGGGCTGTCGGTGCGCACGTCGCCCGGGCGCTCGCCCGCGGCGGGGTGCGACGGCTGGTGCTGGCGAGTCGGCGCGGGCCGGCGAGTCCGGGTGCGGAGGCGCTGGTCCGCGAGCTTGACGCGCTCGGTGCCCGGGCCAGTGCGCAGGCCTGTGACGTCGGCGACGAGTCGGCGCTGGCGGCTCTGCTGCGCCGGCAGGTGGACGCCGGTGAGCCGGTGACCGCGGTCGTGCACGCCGCTGGTGTCGTCGGAGCGTGCCGTCCCCTGCTTGAGCTCACCCTCGGCGAGGTCGCGGAGGTCGTCGCCGGGAAGGTCGCGGGTGCGAGCGCCCTCGTCCGGCTGCTCCCGACCCCGGACGGTGACAGCATCACCGAGATCGCGTTGGTGTCCTCGATCGCGGCGGTGTGGGGCAGCGGCAACCAGGCCGCCTACAGTGCGGCCAACGCCTACCTGGACGCCCTGGCCGGACGCGCCGACACCGGCCGCTGCCGGATCACCGCGCTCGCCTACGGCCCCTGGGACGGCGACGGTCTGGCCGCCACACCCGCCCTACGCGAGTTCCTGACCCGTCGAGGCCTGCGTCCCCTCGACCCTGCCCAGGCCGCGGCCATCCTCGCCGCGTCGCTCGGTGCCGGGTCGCTCGGTGCCGGGTCCCTCGGTGCCACGTCCCTTGGCGCGGGGCATCCCAGCGATCCGGTCGCCGCCGGGGCGCGTACCAGGACCATCGTCGACGTCGACTGGGACCGCTTTCTCCCGTCGATCACCGCGGCCCGCGACAACCGTTTCTTCACCGCGCTGTCGCACCCCGACCCGTCCGCGGCGCCGGGGGCGGGCGGTTCCGCGGAACACCTCGGGATCGCGGCGCGCACCTCGGGCGGTTCCGCGCGGCATCCGGGGGACGCGGTGACCGCGTCGGACGGTTCCGCGGAACACCCGGGGGCCGCGTCGGTCGCGGGGGAGCCGTCCCGGTGGGGGCTGGTCGAGCTGGTGGAGCTGGTGCGCGCGCAGGCGGCGGACGTCCTGGGGTACGAGTCGGCGCAGGAGGTGGAGCTCTCGCGTCGCTTCCTCGAGCTCGGCTTCGACTCGCTGGCCTCGGTGGAGCTGCGACGCAGGCTGGTCGCCGCGACCGGGCTCGGATTCGGGACCCAGGCCGTGTTCGAACATCCCACCGTCACCGAACTCGCCGCCCATCTCGCCGGCCTCGCCGCCGCCGCCCCGGCCACCATGCGTCCGGCCGCCGTGCCTTCGGCCACCACGAGTCCGGCGGCCGTGCCCTCGCAGCTCGCTCGTCCGGCGTTGGCCCACCCGGCGGCGGGCGGCGAGGCGGTGGGGGTGCGGGGGGTGTACCGGCAGGCGTGCGCGGAGGGGAAGTTCGCGGCGGGAGTGGGGGTGCTGCGGGCGGCGGCGAAGCTGCGCGCGGTGTGCACGTCCGTGGAGGGATTCGGGGCGCCGGGACGGCCGGTGCGCCTGGCGTCGGGGCCGGCACCGTTCGCGCTGGTCTGCCTGCCGTCCATGGTGGCGCCGTCCGGGCCGCACACCTTCGCTCGCCTCGCCCTGCACCTGCACGGACGCCGCGACGTCCACGCGCTGGCGCATCCCGGCTTCGGTGACGGTGAACCGCTACCGGCGACCGCCGACCTCGTCATCGCCCGGCACGTCGACACGATCACGCGGGCGTTCGCGGGGCGTCCGATCGTGCTGGCCGGCTACTCCTCCGGTGGCTGGCTCGCGCACGCGATCGCGTCCGTCCTCCAGGATCGCGGGATGCCCCCGGCGGCCGTCGTGCTGCTCGACACCTGGCTGCCCACCGACCGCATCCCCGAACACGACATCCAGGAGGAGCTGCGCGGCATCGCCGTCAACGAGCAGGCCTACGCGCTGATGACCGAAGCGCAGGTCACCGCGCAGGGCGCCTACCTGGACCTGTTCGAGAACTGGCGGCCCCGGGCCGTCGCCGCGCCGGTCATGCTCGTGCGGGCCCGCGTCCGCCCGCGGCGCGGCGGCCATCCCAGCACCGTCGCCGAGGACGTCACCGGCATCGGCCAGACCTGGACGTCCGAGTGGACCCTCGAACACGACAGTTTCGACGTGGCCGGCGACCACCAGTCGATGATGCACGAGCATTCCGCCGCCACCGCCCACGACCTGCACCGCTGGCTCAGTGGCGTCGAGGGACGACAACCAGCGCATGCGGCGGGTCCGCCGACGCCCTGACGGATGCACCCAAACAGCCCTCGGTTTACGGCCTCACAGGGGGAGGGCTGCCTGGCGGTGACGGCGGCGGTGGGGCAGCGGGGTATCGTCACCCATCCCCGTCATGTCCTGGCCGGGGTCAGGTCCTGGCCAAGGTCGGGCCGTGCAGCTGCCGGAGCGTGGGTCGGGCGGCGGGTGCGGGGCTCGCGGCGTCCATGCAGGCTCGCGGCGGAAGGTTCCACCATGGCTTTCGGCGGCCCCCTTTATGCGTTCTACACCCGGCGGCTGCGTCGGCAGGTGATGGACGGGCCGCTGCCCGCCCACGTTGGCCTGGTCATGGACGGTAACAGGCGGTGGGCCCGGGAGATGGGGATGGCCAACCCCAGCCTCGGGCATCGTTACGGCGCCGAGCATGCCGAGGATGTGCTGTCCTGGTGCGAGGCGGTCGGTATCCGCCACGTCACGGTGTTCGTCTGCTCGACGGAGAACCTGCAGAGCCGGGGGGACGCCGAGGTCGCCTACCTGATGAGCGTGATCGAGCAGGTGGTGTCCGACCGGCTGGCACGTCCGGACGCACGGTGGCGGGTGCACCTGGCCGGCATGCTCGACGTGCTGCCCGACTCGACCGCGCGGGTGCTCAAGAACGCGGTCGAGACCACCCGCGCCTGCACGACCGGCTTCCATGTGACGCTCGCCGTCGGGTACGGGGGGCGTCAGGAGGTCATCGAGGCGATTCGGGAGCACCTGTACGAGCGGGCCGAGGCCGGCGACTCGCTGGCGGACGTGGCCGCGGCCCTGACCGGGGACGACATCGCCCGCAACCTGTACACGGCCGGGCAGCCGGACCCGGACCTGGTGATCCGGACGTCCGGCGAGCAGCGCATGTCGAACTTCCTGCTGTGGCAGAGCGCCTACTCCGAGCTGTACTTCTGCGAGGCCTACTGGCCGGCGTTCCGCGAGATCGACTTCCTTCGGGCACTGCGCAGCTTCGCCGCCCGGGAACGCCGCCACGGCTCCTAGCCGGTCTCGCGCGGCGCCAGCCGGGCTGTCCACGCGCGTTTCCCACGGTGGTGACGTGACCGCGACGGCGCGTGTCTGGCGGGGTGGCAGGGTCTGGCGGGCTTGCGGCCATCTTCGCCGAGCTTGGGTGAACCGCTTTTCTTTGGCACCCGGTGCCACTACAGTTCTGCCCCAGCGGGGCAGGAAAAGGTCCCGTCCGGACCAGCAATCGTCCAGGCCATCCGCGTCCGGACTTCCCTTGTCCGGAGCGTGACCATCCGGGCTGGTAGCCGTCCGGATCTTGGCTGTGCGGCCCAGGGGAGTGTGTATGGAACCGACCGCGATCCAGATCGACCAGACCGTCGAGGCGTCCGAGGCGGAGGCGCCCATCGTGGCGGATCTTCTCGTCGAGGAGGTCTCCATCGACGGCATGTGCGGCGTCTACTGAGCGCCGATCCGGCCACGTCCGCTGGACCCTCCGGACCGGCCGCGTCCGTCCTTCCCTCGACCCCCGGCAGCGTCGCCGGCGGCGCAGGTGGGGCGGACGCGGCCTCCGTGGCGGCTCCCGGTCCGGCCGCGACGCCCCGCGGGTTCGATCTGGACCGGGCGTGGCGGCTGCATCCGCAGGTGTCCGTGCGGCCTGAGTCGTTCGGCGCGCTGCTCTACCACTTTGGTACCCGGCGGCTGTCGTTCCTGAAGGAGCCGGGGCTGTTGGCGCTGGTCGAGGCGCTGGCGACGCACGATTCGGTGCGGGCCGCGGCTGTTGCGGCGGGGTTGCCCGCCGCTGACCTCGGCCGATATCAGGGGGCACTGGCGACCCTCGCCGCGTCCCAGATGCTCGTCGAGGGGAGCGGTCCGTGACCAGCACGACGATCAGCATGGCGACGGCGACATCCGGTGCGCCGGCGACATCCAGTGCGGTGGCGCCGACGCGGCTCATCGACCACTTCGCGCGGGGGCTCGCGGCGCCGATCTGTCTGACCTGGGAGCTCACCTACGCCTGCAACCTGGCCTGCCGGCACTGCCTGTCCAGCTCGGGGCGGCGTGACCCGCGGGAGCTCTCGACCGACGAGTGCAAGGCGGTCATCGACGAACTCGAGCGGCTGCAGGTGTTCTACGTCAACATCGGCGGCGGCGAACCGACGGTGCGCGCCGACTTCTGGGAGCTCGTCGACTACGCCACCGAGCATCACGTCGGGGTGAAGTTCTCCACCAACGGCGTGCGGATCACCCCCGAGGTGGCCCAGCGGCTGGCCGCCAGCGACTACGTCGACGTGCAGATCTCCCTCGACGGTGCGACGGCCGAGATCAACGACGCGGTGCGCGGCGAGGGTTCGTACGACATGGCGATCCGCGCGATGGAGAACCTGGCCGCGGCCGGGTTCCGCGGGTTCAAGCTGTCCGTCGTCGTCACCCGGCACAACGTCTCCCAGCTGGACGGGTTCGCCGAGATCGCGAACCGCTACGGCGCGCAGCTACGGCTGACCCGGCTGCGTCCGTCCGGGCGCGGCGCCGACACCTGGGACGAGCTGCATCCCAGCGCCGCCCAGCAGCGTGAGCTCTACGACTGGCTGGTCGCCGCCGGTGAGAACGTGCTGACCGGCGACTCGTTCTTCCACCTGTCCGCCTACGGTCAGGCGCTGCCCGGGCTCAACCTGTGCGGCGCCGGCCGGGTGGTCTGCCTCATCGACCCGGTCGGGGACGTCTACGCCTGCCCGTTCGCCATCCACGACGAGTTCCTCGCCGGCAACGTGCGCGACACCGGCGGCTTCACCACCGTGTGGCGCGAGTCGGAGCTGTTCGAGGTCATGCGTGAGCCGCAGACCGGCGGGGCGTGCGCGTCCTGCGGGCACTACGACTCCTGCCGCGGCGGTTGCATGGCGGCGAAGTTCTTCACCGGTCTGCCCCTGGACGGCCCCGATCCCGAGTGCGTCCAGGGCCATGGAGTGGACGCCCTGCTGGCCCGCGGTGAGGTCGCGCCGCCGCGTTCGACGGTCGACCACTCCCGTCCGACGCAGGTGGGCGGTGCGGCTGGCCGGTCGAGTTCCCGGTCCCGGCCAGGCGGCGGTCGCCGGGGTGGCGGTGGGCCGGTGCCGGTCACGATCGGGCGGGCACCGAGCACGCTCTCGCCCGCGCTGCCCCCGGTCAGCGCCTGCCAGGAGGACCCGCTCGCCGGCTTCGATCCGGTCGCGGCGGCCGCCAGGCCCTGATCCACCGGATGGGTCGGTGGCCGGACGCGCCGGTAGGCCGCCCAGACCTGTCGCCGAACGTCGATCACAGGCCGCCCGTGCCTTCGCGCGCGGACGGCCTGTGGCGATCCCGCGATCCCGCGGTCCGGCGCCCAGGGGCGAACCCGGTGGGCTGGTAACAGTTGCGGTGGCGGCCGGACTGTGGGCATGGTGGTGATCCGGGGTATGTCGGCGTAGTCGGTGTACGTCCGGGGAGCACTGACCGAGGGAACACCGCACCAAAACTTAACGTTGTTAAGTTGCTGGCGGGTGAATGGGTCGGTATGCAGGTAGGTAGGTAGGTAACCAAGTAGCGGCGCGGAGTGGGAGGGAGTGGGGCTGATGCCAGGTCACGGACCTCGCCTCCCGCGGGCGCTCGTCGCGGTGCCGGACGCTGCGCACGCGCCGCTGTTCTCGCCCCCGCTACGGCTGGTCGCGCGCTTCCTGTTCGATCAGGGCTTTCCAGCCCCGCATCAGGGCGGCGAGCTGAAGATCGAATGTCTGGTCGACGGATCTCCCGGTCGCCTCGATCACCCGGCGCAGGTTTCTGGTCCGGTCGATACCGGTCGGCCCGACACCCGTGGTGGCTCCGCCGTCGGAACCGCTCGCGGCACCCGGCTCGGTGGCCCTGGGGGAGTCGAGGCCCAGGCGGGTGGCGACGGGCAGGCGGTTGGGGTTCATCAGCGCCGAGCCGAACGCCAGGATCTCCGCGCTCTCGATGATCGGGTAGCACAGGTGATCGGGCACACCGCCGGTGAGCATCCGTCCCACCATGTGCTCGCGGGCGGTGTTGCCGCTGTAACTGGTGGGCAGGCTGCCGGGGGCCAGCAGGGGTGCGGCGTTGGGGTGCGAGACGAGCACGTGACGGAAGCTGGTCGTCGACTCGACGAGGATCTCCTCCCAGCTGCGCGTGGTGTCCTGCGGCAGGACCGCCTGCGACAGCACCATGGACACGACGCCTCGCAGAATCTCGTCCTTGTCCGTGAAATGGTGGTACAGGGCCGCGCCACTCACGCCGAGTTCGGTGCCCAGGCGGCGCAGGTTCAGTGCGGCCAGCCCCTCGGCGTCGATGATGTCGAGCGCTTTGACGATCGCCTCCCTGCGGTCCACCAGTGGCGATTTGGGCCGTCCCACGTGTCGATCTCCTTTGCGCCCCGACCAGTGCCGCGCCCGAGCGGCCATCCGCATGCGGTGTTCGTGCCCGGTGCCTCACAGTCTGCCTGGCCGGCCGCCCTTTCCGCGAGCGTCCCGGACAATCGACCGCGTTCGCCGGTCGCCCACCACCATCCGTACCGCCGGCACCGGCTGCGCCGTCACCCTCGGCGTGGACGGTTCCCGCCCCACCGGCGGCCCGCCGCCGTGCTTCCAGACGTCATCCACTCGGTGAGAGCGCACCAGGAGTAGCGAATGTCCAGAGTTCTCGATTTCCCCGTCTTCGACGCGGACAATCACATGTACGAGACGACCGACGCGTTCACCAAGTACCTTCCGGCGAGCCACGCCGGCCTGGTGAAGTACGTTCAGATCAACGGTCGCACCAAGATCGCGCTGCGGAACGTCATCAGCGAGTACATCCCGAACCCGACGTTCAACGTCGTGGCGCCCCCCGGCGCGCAGGAGATCGAGTTCCGGCTGAAGAACCCGTCGTCCAAGACGAAGGCCGGCGACATCGAGGCCGCCCCGCCGCCCAGGTACATCAAGGCCCTCCCGGCGTTCTTCAACCCGGCCGACCGGCTCGAGCTCATGAACGAGCTCAGCATCGACCGGGCGATGATGTGGCCGACGCTGGCCAGCCTGCTCGAGGAGCGCCTGGCCGACGACCCGGAGTCGACCGTCGTCGTCGTCCACGCCCTCAACGAGTGGATGTTCGAGCACTGGTCGTACAACTTCGAGGAGCGGATCTTCCCGACTCCGGTGATCACGCTGCCGTTCGTCGACAAGGCGCTGCGGGAGCTCGACTACGTCTTGGAGCGCGGCGCCCGCGCGATCCTGGTCCGCCCGGCACCCGTGCCCGGCTACGGCGGCGTGCGCCGCTCGTTCGCGCTGCCCGAGTACGACCCCTTCTGGAAGAGGGTCGAGGAGTCCGGCGTCGTCGTGGGCATGCACGCCTCCGACGACGGCTTCCAGCGTTACATCAACGAGTTCGAGGGTGTCCGCGGCGAGTTCCTGCCCTTCGACAGCAAGCCGTCGGCCTTCTCGCAGATCCTCAACAGCGAGCACCGCTACATCAAGGACGTCGTCACCTCGATCATCGCCCACGGTCTGGCCACCCGCTTCCCGGCCATCCGTTTCCTGCCGGTCGAGAACGGCAGCTCCTGGGTCCGTCCGCTGGTCAACCAGTTCCAGAAGCACTACGACCGCAGCCCGGGCATGTTCGACGAGGACCCGATGGTCACCTGGCGGCGCAGCATCTTCGTCCACCCCTTCCACGAGGAGGACGTCGTCAGCCTGGTGCAGACCATTGGCGCCGACAACGTCGTCTTCGGTTCGGACTACCCGCACCCCGAGGGCCTGTTCGACCCGGTGACCTTCGTCGACGAGATCGAGAGCCTGCCGCTGGCGGACCAGCGCAAGGTCATGGGCGAGAACCTCGCCAAGATCATGGGTGTCGACCCGGCCAAGAAGGCCCTGGTCACTGCCTGACCGCTGCCCGGTCGCCGTCTGATCGGCGGCCGATGACCAGCTGATCGCGGGCGTCCCAGGACGCCCTGACCGCACCAGGACGGGGCGGGTCCCACGGGACTCGCCCCGTCCTCGCGTTGCGGCCGGATGCGCCGGAGGGGGCCCGCGGTTACAGTGGCACTCGGTGCCAAATCAAATGGCATCCCCTGGTGGACGAGGCGGGAGTGCGATGGCCAGCACGAAGGATTGGTTCGAGACGGTCGCGGAGGCCCAGCGGCGGGCGAAGAAGCGGCTGCCCAAGGGCGTCTACCTGGCGCTGGTCGCCGGGTCCGAGGCCGGCGTGACGATGGACGACAACCTCGCCGCGTTCGCCGAGCTCAAGGTCCGCCCGCACGTCGCCGACCTGCCGCACACCCGCGACCTGTCCACCACGGTGATGGGGCAGGAGATCAGCTTCCCGGTCATCATCTCCCCGACCGGCGTGCAGGCGGTGCACCCCGACGGGGAGCTCGCGGTCGCCCGGGCCGCGGCCGGCGCCGGGACGGCGATGGGCCTGTCGGCGTTCGCGTCCAAGCCGGTCGAGCAGGTCGCCAAGACCATCGACAAGCTGCTGTTCCAGACCTACTGGCTGGGCTCCCGCGAGGAGATCCTCGCCCGCGCCGAGCGGGCCCGCGCCGCCGGCGCCAAGGGGCTCATCGTCACCCTGGACTGGGTGTTCGACTCCCGCCGGGACTGGGGCAGCCCGTTCATCCCGGACAAGCTCGACCTCAAGGCCATGGCCCGGTACGCCCCGCAGGTCGCGATCAGGCCGCGCTACCTGGCCACCTGGCTGCGCAGCGGGTCGCTGCCCGACCTCGGCGTGCCCAACCTCGGGCCACGCGAGGCCACCCCGCCGACCTTCTTCGGCGCCTACGGCCAGTGGATGGGCACCCCGCCACCCACCTGGGCGGACCTCGCCTGGCTGCGCGAGCAGTGGGACGGCCCCTTCATGATCAAGGGCATCACCCGGCCGGACGACGCCCGCCGCGCGGTGGACGTCGGCGCCAGCGCCATCTCGGTGTCCAACCACGGTGGTAACAACGTCGACACCACACCGGCGTCGATCCGCTGCCTGCCCGGTGTGGTGGACGCGGTCGGTGACCAGATCGAGGTCGTGCTCGACGGCGGCATCCGCCGTGGCAGCGACGTGGTCAAGGCACTGGCCCTCGGTGCCCGCGCGGTGATGGTCGGCCGGGCGTACCTGTGGGGGATGGCGGCCGGCGGCGAGCGCGGCGTGATGAACGTGCTGGAGATCCTCCGCCAGGGCGTGAGCGAGACACTGCTTGGCCTGGGCCACTCCTCGGTACACGAACTGTCGCCCGAGGACCTGCTCGTCCCGGCCGGCTTCGCGTTGGACCGCAAGCTCTGACCCTAGCGGTTCGCAGGCTTCACCGTAAACCCTTTTGACGGTTTGTCCTACCGGATCGCAGGTAGGGCGCGATTCGATCGGATGTACGCGGAAAGAAACGCGTGAGATACATTCGAGTTATCGGCAGGAAACTCGGCCGCCCCGGGTGGAAGTAAAGGCGGGTGCAACGCCCGGTTGCACCCGGGGCGAAACCGACTTGCACGGTTGTCCGTGTCTGCTGGGGTGTGCACCATAGTGGCATGCCCTGTCGCCCTCGCAATGCGGCCCCCCTGGTCCCCGCCCCCCGGCGTCCGGATGAGGTCATTTCCGGACCGGACAGCATGCCGAACGTTCCGGTGGAATTCCCGGAGAATCTCCCGGTGGTCGGTGGTGAGAATCCTTTCCGCGGTCGCGTCGTGGTGCCGGCCGGCCGGCTGGTCCGGCGGCCCGTGCTCCAGGCCGGACGCTGTTTCCGGCGGCCCGGCGGCGGAATGACCGGCGTGAATGCGCATGCCGAATGACCCCGCCGAGCCCGCACCGGCCGGGCCCGCGCACCCCCAGCATCCCGGCCCTGCGCCTTCCCTCACCGGCTCTGTCGGCCCCGCGCATTCCGACCCCGCGCATTCCGGCCCCGCGCATTCCGACCCCGCGCATTCCGACCATGCGGGTCGCGGGCTCGCGGACACCGAGCCATCGGCTGGTGGCAGCACGGGTGCCGATGTCCCTGCGGGCGGCCCAGCGGCTGCGGGCGTTGCGGGTGCCGGCCTCATGGTCGGCGGCATGGACGCCTGCACGGTCGCGAGCTGCGACGCTGCGACGGGCGGCCCGGCGACGTGTGGGGACGGGGATCTCGGGGACGGGGATCTCGGGGTCGCGGCTTGCGGGATCGGGAGCGGCCGGGCGGCTGCGGGCGATCGCGCGGGGAACGCGGCCGCACCGGCGGGAGGCGGGGCGGCTGGCGGCGTGGATGGGGCTGCCGGCGATGCTCTCCCTGCTCCTGGTCGGGATCTCGACCTGCACCCGCACGCCCGGTATCGCATCGTCGTGCGGGGATACGACCAGCATCCCGGGGCTGACGAAGAACGAGATCAGGCTGGGTCTGGTGCTGCCCGACTCGGGGGTGCTGGCGCCCGGCTACCGGGCCGTGCGGGCGGGCGTCGACGCACGTATCGGCGCCGTCAACGCGGCTGGGGGAATCAACGGCCGTAGGATTTCCTACACCTGGCGAGACGATGTGGGCACCGCGCAGGGAAACCTGATCGCCGCACGTGACCTGATCAACGGCCAGGGCGTGTTCGGCCTGCTGGAGTTCACCAGCGCCGCGGCTGGAAGCGCGCCGTTTCTCGCCAGCCGGGGAATTCCGGTGGTCGGTTCGGCCACCGAGGATGTCTGGCTGCGCAGCCCGAACATGTTCGGGATCGTGAACTCCGTTGGCGGCGCGGTCGACACCTATGGCCGCGCGGTGGTGGCCCGGGGCGGCACGCGGGCGTACGTCGTCCGTACGGGAATGTCCTCCGGTGTGGCCGGGGCCGCCGACCGGATCGGTCAGAGCCTGCGGGCGGTCGGTGTCGATGTGGTCGGCGACACTCCCTATCTGGCCGGTGCGGACAATGTGAGCGCGCTCGCCGCCCGGATCGTCGACTCCGGCGCCGACACGGTGATCACCATGCTCGCCTCGGGTGCCCTGCCGGCGCTGCTCGACGCCATCCACCAGGCCGGCGGCGAACCGGACGTGGTCCTCGCCCTCGGCGGCTACGACCACGACCTGCTGCGCACCGGCGCGACGGCGCTCGCCGGAACCCTGGTGCCCATCTCCTACCGTCCGTTCGAAACCGGCGGCCCGGCCACGGAGCGCTACCTGGACGCGATGCGCCGCTACGCCCCGCAGCTGTCCGACCCGCGGCAGGAGGGCTCCCTGGTGTCCTACATCGACACCGACCTGTTCCTGCGTGGCCTGCGCGCCGCCGGACCCTGTCCGACCCGCGCCTCCTTCGTCACCGCCCTGCGCTCGATGACCAGCTACACCGCGGACGGCCTGCTCGGCCCGACCAACGTCGGTACCGCCCGGGCCCACCCGACCACCTGCGTCGCCCTGCTGCGCGTCAACGCCACCGCCACCGCCTTCGACTCCGAGGACCGCGGCCTGTGCGGCGCCGAACTGACCCCCACCCTGTAACCCCGCACCGCCCGCGACGCCCTGTCCGACCCTGACGGCGCCCGCGCCGGGCGGGACGTAACGTGACGGTTCGGAGAACCTCGGCGCGCCGTCGCCAGGCGGGAGGGTGCGGACGATGCCGCTGTGGCAGCAGGCGGGGATCGCGGCCGGCGTGCTGCTGGCGCTGGCACTGGTGGTCCGGGTCGCGGCCAGGCTGTCCGAGCCCCGGGCATCTGAGCCCCGGGCATCTGAGCCCCGGGCGTCCGGGGGTGGGGCGTCGGGGGTGGGGCGTCGGCGGGTGCGGCGGGTGCTGGGGTTCGTCGGGGCGGCCAGCCAGGAGGCGGGGACGATCCTGGGGCTGTTCACGCTGTGGCAGATCGCGCGCATCCTCGGGGTGACGCGGGTCGGCGGCGCGATGGAACGCGCCGACTGGATCTGGCGGACCGAGCGGATGCTGCGGCTGCCCAGCGAGCTGGCGATGGAACGGTTCATGCTGCACCACGAGTCGTGGCTGCGGGCGGCGAACGTGTTCTACAGCTGGGTGCACTTCCCGGCGATGAACGTGTTCCTGGTCTGGTTGTTCCTGCGCCACCGGCGGGCCTACCCGTCCGTGCGCACGACGATCGTGCTGTTCACCGGGTCGTCCCTGCTGTTTCACATGTTCCTGCCGACGGCGCCGCCGCGGATGCTCACCTCCGTCGGGTTCGTGGACGAGGCGGTGGCGCTCGGCCAGTCGGTCTACGGCGAGTTCGGTGCCGGGGTGGCGGCGCAGCTGTCGGCGCTGCCGTCGGTGCATGTGGGCTGGGCATGCCTGATCGCCTACGAGGTGATCCGGATCAGTCCGAGCCGGTGGCGGTGGCTGATCCTCGCCCATCCGATCGTGACGAGCCTCGTCGTCGTCGTCACCGCCAACCACTGGTGGGCCGACGGGATTCTCGCCGGGGCACTGCTCGCCCTCGCGATCGTGGTCGGCCGCGCCCTGTCGGCGCTGCGGCGTCGGCTGCTGGCCCGGTCGCCGTGGGGGCGGGTCGCCCGGCCAGGCTCCGTCGTCGCCGGTTCCGCGGCGCGGCGGCCGGTGACTCCCCGAAGTGACACCGGGGCCGCGAGCGCGTGGTCCGGTGATCCGGCGGTGCCGGCCGGGATCGGGGTCGGGCTCGGGGGAGCCAGCCCGGTACGGGATGGACATCAGGACCAGGATTCCCGTCAGGATCACGCCGGTCAGTAGCCGGTGGCAGGCAGAAGACGCTCCGCGCACTGCTGTACGTTCTTCGCCGGACTGCCGGGGCGGTGAGCGCGGCACCGATGCGATCCCGCTGCCCCGGCGCATGCGGCCACATCCGGACAGCGCGTTGCTCGCCTATGACACCGGCCGGGAACCAGGCGATGTCCTCGGTGGGATGACCGCGGTGCGCGACGGTGACGCTCGGTGCAGCGACAGGTGGCCGGTGACCGGTGATCAGGTCAGGGGCCCGAACCGCCACCTGAAGCCACGCGGCCGGGTGACCAGCGCCTGACCGTCCACCCGGCGGCGGCCGCGAACTGAGGACGGCCGGCGGCCGGCGGTCGAACGCGGTGATCGTTTCCCCGGGGTGCGCGGTGGCTGCTGGGGAGCAATGTCACGTCGCTTGACAAGGTGGGCGAGCTACGACAGTGTTGTAGGAGATAAGTTAAAGCTTACTTAACCGCATGCTTCTGATCGACTGCGTCTGATCGGCTGTTCCTGATCGTGATGCGTGCGGATGGGATCACCGAGGAGGCACCGTCCGAAGGGCACCGCTGAGAAGGCACGGAGCAGGCCGGCTCGGTGAGCCCGAACCCAGCCCCGGTCGCCTGCGCGCGGTGGGCATATGCCCGCCGGCCGTGGCCGCGTCGGTGCGGGGTTCCTGAACCCCGGATCCGTTTCTGCTGAGTATGACCTTCGGTGTGGTGCGGCGTGACACTTTTCGGGTGACTGTTCCGGGCCGCCGGTGCGACTGAACGGCGCCTGTTCGACTGCCTGAAAACACCTGGCTCTGAGGTTCTCTTCGGCCTGCCCGGAAACAGGACGAAGACGAAACAGAGCGAAGACGTTGTCCTTCTGTGGGAAACCATCGACCCGGAGGTGCGAACCGCATGTCCAGCAGCCTCTTCGACGACGCGAGTGGATCGTTCCTCGCCCTGGTCAACGGTGCGGGTCAGTACTCGCTGTGGCCGACGTTTCTCGACGTCCCGGCCGGCTGGCGGGTGGCGTTCGGGCCGGATTCCCGCGGGCAGTGCCTCGACCATGTCGAACGGACCTGGACGAACATGCGGCCGGTGGGTCTCGCCAGCCCGGTCGAGCGCGGGGAGTCCCAGCCGTTCTGACCTACCGCCCGTCGTACGCGGCGTTTCGCCTGCGGCGGGCGCCGCGCGGGCGTCGTCCGCGCGTTCCGCCCCCGTCCCGCTTCCGTGGACGCCGGGCACCCGTACTGGCTCAGAAGCCGGGTAGCTGATCCCGGGCAGGAAGTGAGGTTTCCACCCGTGACCACCGACCCTCGTGCGGACACCCTGACGCAACGACGCGCGCTGCTGCGGCGGATGCTCGCCGCCCAGGACGCGGACGCCCCGCGCACCCCGGCCTCCAGCGCGGAGCCGATGCCCGGCGGGCCGTCCGAGGTCGCGGGGTCGGTGGGGTCGACGGAGTCGATGTCCGAGGTGGCCGGGGGAGCGCCCGGATCGCCGCCGCTGTCGTCGGGGCAACGGCGGATGTGGTCGTTGCAGCAGCTCGACCCGAACACCACCGGCTACAACGTGCGGATCGCACTCGACCTGACCGGTTCGGTGCGGGTGGACGCCCTGGTGGCGGCCGTCGACGCGGTCGTCGCGCGGCACGACATCCTGCGCACCACCTACCAGGTGGAGGCCGACGGCCAGCTCGGGCAGGTCGTGCATCCGGTGCTGCGCCCGGTGTTCGACGTGCGGGATCTGACCGACCTGCCCGCGGGGGAGCGTTCCGCGCGGGCAGGGGCGCTGTGCGCGGCGCTCGGCTCGACCCCGTTCGACCTTGCCACCGACTCCCCGCTGCGCGTCGGTCTCTACACCACCGGTGTGGACGCCACCGGTGCCAGCGAGCTGACCCTCCTCGTGGTCGCCCACCACATCGCCTGGGACGACAGCACCTCCGAGATCTTCTTCGCCGAACTCGTCGCCTTCTACCGTGACGGCGACGCCGCGCGGCTCTCGCCACCGAACCAGTACGCCGCCGTCGTCGCCACCGGCGCGGGTGTCGACGCGGGCAGCGCTGCCGGATCGGCGGGGGGCGCCTACTGGCGGGACGTGCTCGCGCCGCTGCCGGATCCGCTGGTGCTGCCGGAGCTCACCGGGCTCGAGGCGGCGGGGGGAACCGACCAGTCCCGGACGCTGCGCCCGGGGCTGGCGGCCCAGGTCCGGGCGGTGGGACGGGCGCAGGGCGCGTCGTCGTTCATGGTGCTGCTCGCCGCCGTCACCGACCTGGTGCACCGCTACACCGGGGCGTCCGACGTCGTGGTCGGGGTGCCGGTGGTGAACCGGGACTTCGCCGGCGCCGGACGGGTCATCGGCTATCTCGGCAACACGATTCCACTGCGGATGCGGATCACACCGCAGGACACCTTCGCGACCCTGCTCGCCCGCGCCCGCGCGGTCTGCCTGGACGGCTACGCCCACCAGGACGTCGACCTCGACGACATCGCCCGCGCCGTCGACCCGGACCGCACCCGCGGCGACGCCGGACTGTTCAGCGTCGTGCTGTCCCTGCGCTCCGGGGTGCTCGAACCGCTGCGCGGGCTGGGGCTGAGCGCCACCCGCCGGCATGTGCCCGGTCAGGACGCCCGGTTCGACCTCACCCTCGCGGTGGAGACCGACGGCGACGACCTGAGCGTCGAGGCGAACCATCCGGCCACCGCGCGGGGCCGGGAGCTGGTCGCGGGCCTGCTCGGCCAGCTCGACCGGCAGCTCGCCGCGGCCACCGCCGACCCGGACGTCCCGCTGGCCGAACTCGTCACGCTCGAGGCGGCCGAGCACGACCTGCTGCTGCGCGGCTGGAACGACACGTTCACGACGCCTGCGACCGACACGTTCCCGCGGCTGTTCGCCGCGCAGGTGGCCGCCACCCCGCAGGCCACCGCGGTGCTGCACGACGGCGGCCGGCTGACCTACGCCGAGCTCGCCCGCCGCGCGCACCGGCTGACCCGTCTGCTGGTGCGCCGTGGCGCCGGGGCGGAGACGACGGTGGCGCTCGCGGTGCCCCGATCGGTCGAGATGGTCGTGGCCGTCCTCGCGGTCGCGGCCAGCGGCGCGGCCTACGTGCCGGTCGACCCCGACTATCCGGCTGACCGGGTGCGGCACATGCTCACCGACTCCCAGCCGAACCTGCTGCTCACCACGGCCGCCGCCGCGGCCGGCCTGCCGGCGGTCCCGGGCCTGGCGACCATCCGGTTGGACGATCCCGAGATCCGCGCGGAACTCGAGGCCCAGCCGGAGCGGGACGGGGACGCCGCGGACACGGCGCCGCACCCCGACCATCCGGTGTATGTGATCTACACATCGGGGTCGACCGGGGCGCCCAAGGGCGTGGTCATCACCCACCGGGCGCTGGCCAACCACCTGGTGTGGGCGGTGCGCCGCTTCCCGGGACTGGCCGGGCACACGCTCATGCACTCGTCGATCTCGTTCGACTTCACCGTCACCCCGCTGCTGGCGACGCTGGTCTGCGGTGGCGCGGTGGAGCTGTGCGTCGACTCGCCGGACGCGATCTCCCACGCCGTCGGCGCGGCCACCTTCCTCAAGATCACACCGAGTCATCTGCCGTTGCTGCCGTCGGTGCGTTTCGCCGAGCACGGCCCGCGCACCCTGGTGATCGCCGGTGAGGAGCTGCGGATCGAGGCGCTCGACCAGTGGCATGACCTGGCCGCCAGCGGTATCACGGTGATCAACGAGTACGGGCCGACCGAGACGACGGTCGGCAGCCTGCTGCATCCCGTCGAGGCGCACGCGATCGCCGCGGGGGCGGTGCCGGTCGGCTCACCGGTCGACAACACCACCTGCTACCTGCTCGACGGCGCGCTGCGACCGGTGCCGGTGGGTGTGCCCGGTGAGCTCTACATCGGCGGTGGGCAGGTCGCACGCGGCTACCTGAACCGGCCGGGGCTGACCGCGGCCCGGTTCGTCGCCGACCCCTTCGGTGACACCCCCGGCGGACGGCTCTACCGCACCGGCGACCTGATGCGGCGGCTGCCGTCCGGGGCGTTGCGGTTCCTCGGCCGCGTCGACGAGCAGGTCAAGATCCGCGGGTTCCGGGTGGAGCTGGGCGAGATCGAATCGGTGCTGCTCGGCCTGCCCGGCGTCGCCCAGGCGACCGTCGCCGCCCGCGCGGACGGCCCCGGCGGCCGCTACCTCGCCGCCTACGTCGTTCCCGAGACCGTCCCCGAGGCCACCGCCGGTGCCGGGCTGGACCTGGTGGCGCTGCGGGCCGGGTTGGCCGCGGTGCTGCCGGAGCACATGGTGCCGGCGACGGTGACGCTGCTCGACGCGCTGCCGCTGTCGCCCTCGGGCAAGGTCGACCGCAAGGCGCTGCCCGCGCCGCGGTTCGGTGGTGACCCGCGGGTGGGCGCGCCCGGCGGTGCCGACCCCGCCGAGGGTGCGCCCTCCGCCGCGGAGACAGGTGGGGACGCGGCGGCGGCGGACGGGCCGGCCGGGCGGGCCCAGGAACTGCTGCTGGGGCTGTTCGCCGAGGTGCTCGGGGGTGCGGCGGTCGGGCTGGACCAGTCGTTCTTCGAGTTGGGCGGCGACAGTATCGTGGCGATCAGCCTGGTCGGACGCGCCCGCAAGGTCGGGCTGCGGTTCACCCCCCGCGACGTCTTCGCGCACCGCACGGTGCGGGCACTGGCGCGGAAGGCGACCTTCGAGGACACCGGGACCTCGCCGGGCGCCGCGGGCGACGACACGCGCGGTGTCGGGCCGGTGCCGGCCACCCCGATCATGCGGGCGTTCGCCGAACGCGGTCCGCTCGCCGCCGGCCATCGGATGTCGGTGCTGGTCGAGACGCCCGCCGCGGTGTCGGTCGCCGGCGAGGCCGTCCTCGGTCAGGCGCTGCAGGCGCTGCTGGACCGCCACGACGCGCTGCGCGCCCGGCTGCGGGTGGACGACCTGGACGACCCGGCGACGGTGTCCCTGGAGATCGCCCCGGTCGGCACGGTGCGGGCGACCGACGTGCTGCGCCGCGTCGCCGGCAGCACCGGTGAGGAGACGGCGGCGGCGCGGGTGGCCCGGGCCCGGGCGGCGGCCACCGCCGAACTCGCACCACGCGACGGGCGGATGCTGCGGGCGATCTGGTTCGACGCCGGCCCCGACCGGACGGGACGGCTGCTGCTGGTCGCCCACCATCTGGTCGTCGACGGGGTGTCATGGCGCATCCTCGTCGAGGATCTGGCCGCCGCCTGGCAGGCCGCCGCCGACGGGCGAGCACCCGCGCTGCCCGCGGTCGCCACCTCCCTGCGGACCTGGTCGAACGGGCTCGCCCGCGCGGCCGAGCAGCGGCGGGCCGGTGAGACACCGCTGTGGCGTGACCTGCTCACCGGGCCGGACCCGCTGCTGGGCCGGCGCCGCGTCGAACCCGACACGGACGTGTGGGCGACGACGCGCACCGTCACCGTCACCCTCGACACCGAGATCGCCGAGCCGGTGCTGACCAGCGTTCCCGCGCTGTTCTTCGCCGGCGTCGAGGACGTCCTGCTCGCCGCGCTCGCCCTGGCACTCGCCGACTGGGGGGCCGGCCGCGGCACACCGCTGCGGTCGACCCTGGTGCTGGTCGAGGGGCACGGCCGGCAGGAGGCCGCCGTACCCGGCAGCGACCTGTCGCGCACCGTCGGCTGGTTCACCAGCCAGCATCCCGTCCGGTTGGACACCACCGGTGTCGACATCGCCGACGCGCTCGCCGGCGGGGCGGGCGCGGGCACGATCGTCAAGGCGGTCAAGGAGTCCCTGCGGGCACTGCCCGATCACGGCATCGGCTTCGGCCTGCTGCGCCATCTGCACCCCGAGGCCCGCCGGGAACTCGCCGCGCTGCCCGAACCGCAGCTCGGCTTCAACTACCTGGGCCGTTTCGACGCCACCGGCGGAACCGACGTTGGCGGTGGAACCGGCGGAACCGGTGGAAGCGACGGAGCCGGTGGTTTCCGGCTGGTGGCGGGCGGACTGGACGCCGCCTACGGGCCGGACATGGCGCTGCCCGCCGGGCTTGTCGTCAACGCCGTCACCGAGGACGGACCGGCCGGGCCCCGCCTGGTCGCCCACTGGATGTACGCGGACGGCCTGTTCTCCGAGGCGTCCGTCACCGATCTCGCCGACCGGTGGTGCGCGGCGCTGCGGGCGCTGGTGCGCCACGGGGCCGGCGACGGTGCCGGTGGGCGCAGTCCGTCCGACCTGTCCCTGGTCGCGCTGGACCAGGGTCAACTCGACGCCCTCGAGGCGATGTGGAGGAACGCGTGAGCGCCGCCGGCTCGCCCATCGAGGACATTCTGCCGCTGTCCCCGCTCCAGAAGGGACTCGTCTTCCACTCCGCCCTCACCGACGACCCCACCGGCCAGAACGGCTCCACCGGCCAGAACGGCTCCGTCGACCGCGGGGACGTCGGGGTGGACGTCTACATCGCGCAGCTGGTCGTCGACCTGGCCGGCGAGCTCGACGCGGCGCGGCTGCGGCGGGCGGTGAACGCGCTGGTGACACGGCATTCGGCGCTGCGTGGCGGGTTCGTGTTGGAAGTCGGTGAGCCGGTGCAGATCGTGCTGCGCGCCGTCGACGTCCCCTGGACCGAGGTCGACCTGAGCGGCCTGGGTGACGAGGTCGCGCGGGCGCGGGCCGCCGAGCTGCGCCACGCCGACCGGCGGCGCCGGTTCGACCTGGCCCGTCCGCCGTTGCTGCGGGCCATGGTGCTGCGGTTCGGCCCGGACCGCCATCAGGTCGTCCTGACCAACCATCATGTCGTCCTCGACGGCTGGTCGACGCCGCTGCTGATGCGCGACCTTTTCACCCTCTACGCCGCCGACCCCGGTGACCCCTCGGACAGCGCGACCCCCGGCGGCGCCGGGTCCGCCGCGGGCGGTGCCGCGTCCACGGCGGGTGGGCGGCTGACGCCGCTCCCGGCGGCCCGGCCCTACCGCGACCATCTGGCCTGGCTGGCCGGACGGGACACCGCCGGCGCGCTCGAGGCGTGGCGGGCGGCCCTGGCCGGTGCGCCCGAGACGACCCGGCTGGTGCCGGGCGCGCAGGACGCTCCCGCCGTGCTGCCCGGCGAGCTGGTCGAGACGTGGCCGGCGGCGACCGTCGCCGCCCTCACCCGCACCGCCCGTTCCCTGGGCGTCACCCTCAACACGCTCACCCAGCTGGCCTGGGGCATCGTGGTGGGTCGCACGGTCGGACGTGACGACGTCGTGTTCGGCGCGACCGTGTCCGGGCGGCCGGCCGACCTCGCCGGGGTCGAGTCGATGGTGGGCCTGTTCATCAACACGCTGCCGGTGCGGGTACGGCTGCATCCCGCCGAGACCGTCGCGCAGGCCGCGGTCCGACTCCAGGATGAGCAGGCCGACCTGCTCGACCATCAGCACTGCGGGCTCGCCGACATCGGGCAGGCCGTGGGTCTGGGCACCGGGGAGATGTTCGACAGCCTGCTGGTGTTCGAGTCGTTCCCGTTCGCCGGCAACGCCATCGACGACGCGCTGGCCGCCGGGGGGCTGCGGGCCGTCCACGTGGACCGGCCGATCTCCACGCACTATCCGCTGACCGCGATGGTGATGCCCTCCGGCGACGGGCTGGAGATCACGTTCAAGTACCACCCGGTGCACGTCGGCGCGGACGGTGCCCGGCTGCTGCTCGACCGGCTGCGCCGGGTGCTCGACGCGCTCGTCGCCGACCCGTCGGCGCCGCTGGCCTCGATCGGGGTCCTGTCCGACGCGCAGACGGCCGCGATCGTGCGGCGCGCCCGCCCGGGCACCGCGGCAGACACTCGAGCCGGCGCCGGAGTGGGCGCCGGAGTGGGCGCCGAAGCGGGCGGCGGAGTGGACAGCGGGTCGGGCGGTGTGGGTCCGACGAGTCTGCTGGACCTTTTCGAGGCGGCCGTCGACCGGGCGCCGGGGGCGGTCGCGATCGTGGCCGGATCGCGCACGTTCACCTACGCCGAGCTGGACGGGCAGGCGAACGCCCTGGCCGGTCGGCTGCGGGCACTCGGCGCGGGGCCCGAGACACTGGTCGCCATCATCGGCGAACGTGGACCGGAGCTGGTGGTCGCGGCGCTGGCGGCGCTGCGGGCCGGGGCGGGTTATCTGCCGATCGACCCGCGTTACCCGGCCGAGCGGCTCGCCTTCGTGCTGGCCGACGCCCGGCCCGCCGTCGTCGTCACCGACGCCGACCGGGTGCTGCCCGGCGCCGACGTGGCGCGGGTGGCTCCCGACGGCGCGAGCACACCGGTGCGCCCGGCCCGGGTGGCCCATCCCGACCAGGTCGCCTATGTGATCTACACCTCGGGGTCGACCGGCCAGCCCAAGGGCGTCATCGTCACCCACGGTAACGTCCTGGCGTTGTTCGCGGCGGCCCGGGGGCTGTTCACGTTCGGCGCGGACGACGTGTGGACGCTGTTCCACTCGTTCGCCTTCGACTTCTCCGTCTGGGAGATGTGGGGCGCGCTGCTGCACGGCGGACGGCTCGTCATCGTCGCCCACGACGTCTCCCGGTCACCCGCGGACCTGCTCGACCTGCTCGACCAGCAGCAGGTGACGGTGCTCAACCAGACGCCGTCGGCGTTCTACCAGCTCGCCGCCGCCGACGCCGAACGGGACGCGTCCCAGGCCGATGGCCGGCCGCTGCCGTTGGCGCTGCGCACAGTGGTGTTCGGCGGGGAGGCCCTCGACCCGGCCCGGCTCGCCGGCTGGCATGTGCGCCGCCCGGACGGCCCCCGCCTGGTCAACATGTACGGGATCACCGAGACGACGGTGCATGTCACGCACCGGCCGCTGCGCGCCACCGACCTCGCGACCTCGGTGAGCGTCGTCGGCACGGCCCTGTCGGGCTTCGCCGTCCACGTCCTGGACAGTGGGCTGCGGCCCGTCCCCGACGGCACCGTCGGGGAGCTCTACCTCGCCGGCCCGCAGGTGGCCCGCGGCTACGGCGGACGGGCGGGGCTGAGCGCGACCCGGTTCGTCGCCGACCCGTTCGGCACGCCCGGTGCGCGGATGTACCGCAGCGGTGACCTGGCCCGCTGGACGTCCGCCGGGGAACTGGGGTTCGTCGGACGCGCCGACGACCAGGTGAAGATCCGCGGTTTCCGGATCGAACCGGCGGAGATCGAGTCGGTGCTGGCCACCGCACCCGGTGTGCGGGCGGCGGCCGTCGTCGTGCGCGCCGACCGGCCCGGTGGCGCCTACCTCGTCGGCTACGTCGCTGGACGGGCCCTGGACGTGGCACTCGTGCGCGAACACGCCGCGAGCCGGCTGCCCGAGCACATGGTCCCGGCGGCCCTGGTCACCCTGGCCGCGATGCCGCTGACCGCCCACGGCAAGCTCGACCGCCGGGCGCTGCCCGCCCCCGACCCGCAGGCGCACCGGACCCGCGGTCGCACCCCCAGCGGCGACGCCGAACAGACCCTCGCCGGGATCTTCGCCGCGGTCCTCGGTGTGCCCGAGGTCGGCGCGGACGAGTCGTTCTTCGAACTGGGCGGCGACAGCATCCGCTCGATCCAGGTCGTCGCCCGCGCCCGCACCGCCGGCCTCGCCGTCAGCCCACGTCAGGTCTTCGAGCTGCGCACCGTCGCGGAACTCGCCGCCGCCGCGCAGGCCGCCGCGGCCAGCCAGACCGCGGACGGTGCCGCCGGGGACGACGGTGCCGCCGGTGCCCGTGCCGGCGGGGACGGGACCGACGCCGAGGGCGGTGCGCGTTCCGGGGCCGTCGGCGAGCTGCCGCTCACCCCGATCATGCATGCCTTCCTCAGCCGGGGTGGACCGTTCGAACGGTTCTCCCAGGCCGTCCTCGTCGCGACCCCGACCGGGACGGATCGCCCGGCCGTGGTGGCCGCCGTGCGGTCGTTGCTGGCCCGCCACGACATGCTGCGCGCCGTCCTGACCTCCACACCCGCCACCGCCGACGCGTCCACCGCCACCGCCACCGCCGACGGTGGGACGAGTCAGGCCGGCGGGGACAGTCAGGCCGGCGGGGACAGTCAGGTCGGCGGGGTGGCGTCCGGGCCGGCGCTCGCCGACCGGTACCGGCTCCAGGTGCGTCCGGTCGGCGCGGTGGACGCCGACGCGATCGTGCACCGTGTGGCGGTCGTACCCGCGCCGGAGCCGGCCGCGGCGCTGCTGCGGGCGGCCCACAGCGCCGCCGTCGACCGGTTGGACCGCTCGGGCGGCACGATCCTCGACGCGACCTGGTTCGACACCGGGGCGGACCGTCCCGGCGCGGTCCTGCTCACCTGCCACCACCTGGCCAGTGACGGCTTCTCCTGCCAGATCCTCGCCGACGATCTCACCGCCGCCCTCCTCGCCACCAGCACCGGGCCGGGCACCGCGACCAGCACCGGCGAGGCATCGCCGACGGACACACAGCCGACGGACACACAGCCGACGGTCGGGACCTCGTTTCGGGACTGGGCGCTGCGGCTCACCGCGCTCGCCGGGGACCGCACGGGCGAACTGCCGCTGTGGCGCGCCATCGTGGCCGACCCGCCGCCGCCGCTGGGCGCCCGGCGCTTCGACCCGACCCGGGACACCCGCGACACCGTGCGCACCGTGTCGCTGACCATCCCCGCGCCGGTCGCCGGGCCGCTGGTCACCGAGGTGCCGGCGGCGTTCCACGCCAGCACCGACGACGTCCTGCTCGCCACCCTCGGACTGGCCCTCGCCCGGTTCCGGGCCGCCCGCGGCCAGCAGACCACCGCGAGTGTCGTGACCATCGAGGCGCATGGCCGCGAGGAGCACGTCGTCGCGGGCGCGGACCTGTCCCGCACCGTCGGCTGGTTCACCACGCAGTACCCGGTGCGCCTCGACCCGGCCGGTCTCGACCTCGCCAGCCCGGCCGGCGCCCCCGCGTCCGCGCTGGTCAAGCGGGTGAAGGAGCAGGTGCGGGCGATCCCCGACCGGGGCATCGGCTACGGCCTGCTGCGGTTCGTGCGCACCGACGCCGAGCTCGCCCGGGCCCCCGAACCGGAGATCCTGTTCAACTACGTCGGCCACGTCGACGCCCCCCGCCCGGCCGGCACCAGTGCCACCGGTGCCACCAGTGCCGGCGAGAACGGTGCCGGCGAGAACGGTGCCGGCGAGAACGGCGGGGAGTATGACGCCGCGGCGGCGTTCGGGTTCGGCGCGATCTCGTTCGGGGGGATCGCACCGGCCGCGGACGCGCGGCTGCCCGCGGCCGCCGGGCTCGTCGCGAACGTCGCCGCGCTGCGCGGGGCCGACGGCACCGAACTCGCGCTGCGCCTGCAGTTCCCGGCGCAGCTGCTCACCGACGACGAGGTCGGTGACCTCGGCCGGCTGTGGACGGCGGCGCTCACCGAACTCGTCGACGAGGTCACCCGCGGTGGCGCCGGCGGGCGGACGCCGTCCGACCTGCCGCTGGTGCGCGCCACCCAGGCCGACATCGACCGCTGGGAGATCGACCATCCCGGCCTCGTCGACGTCCTGCCGCTGTCACCCCTGCAGCAGGGGCTGCTCTTCCACGCCCGTTTCGACGCCGACGGCCTGGACTTCTACTCCGTCCAACTGGTCGTCACCCTGCGCGGGTCGCTTGACGTCGCCCGGCTGCGCCGCGCCGCCCGCGACCTGCTCGAGCTGCATCCGGTGCTGCGCACCGCCTTCCCGGACGACGACGGGGACGGCGGGTCACCCGTGCAGATCGTCCTCGGCGACGTCGAACCCGTCCTGCACCAGCTTGATCTGCGTGACGACGCGGCGGCCACCGCCCGGCTCGAGGAGTTCCTCACCACCGACCGGTCGGCCGGTTTCGACCTGCGCACGCCGCCGTTGCTGCGCCTGACCCTGGTGCGGCTGGGTGACGACGAGCACCGCCTCGTCGTCACCAACCACCATCTGGTGCTCGACGGCTGGTCGACGCCGCTGGTCGTACGCGACCTGTTCACCCTCTACCAGGAGACCGGGACGACCGGGACGACCGGGACGACCGGGCCGGTGCGGCCGCGGCCCTACCGGGACTTCCTGGCCTGGCTCGTCCGCCGCGACCAGGTCGAATCCCTGGACGCGTGGCGTTCGGCGCTCGATGATCTGAGGGCGCCGACCCTGCTGGGCGCGCCGGCCGCCGATCCGGCGTTGCCAGCGGCGTCGATGCCCGAAGAGGTCGTCGACGTGGTGACCGGTGACCTGACCGCCCGCCTCGCCCGCACCGCCCGCGACCGCGGGGTCACCCTGAACACGCTGCTCAGCGCCGCCTGGGGACTGGTGCTCGGTCGGCTGACCGGCCGCGACGACGTCGTCTTCGGTGTCACCGTGTCGGGGCGGCCACCGGAGCTCACCGGGGTCGAGTCCATGGTCGGCCTGTTCATCAACACGATTCCGGTGCGGGTGCGCTGGTCATCGCGGGAGACGGTCGGCACGCTGCTCACCCGGCTGCACGAGGCGCAGACCACGGTGCTCGAACACCAGCACGTCGGCCTCACCGAGATCCAGAGCGTCGCCGGTACCGGTGGCGCGGCGCTGTTCGACACGCTGATGGTGTTCGAGACGTTCCCGCTGGAGACCGCGGACCTGCTCGACCCGACGCGCACCGGTGGCCTGTCCGCCGAGGTCGGCTGGTCCCGCGGCTACACCCACTATCCGCTGACGCTCATGCTCATGCCGGACGCCGACGTGCTGCGGATCAAGCTCGAGTACCGGGCGGACCTGTTCACCCGGGACGAGGTCGCCGCCACTCTCGGCCGGGTCCTCGCCGTCCTGGACCAGCTCACCCTGGGCGCGGACCGGTCGTTGTCACGCCTGGACGTGCTGGCCCCGGCCGAACGCCGCACCATCCTCGCGGACTGGAGCGGCCGGTCGGTTCCCTCACCGGCCGACGGGTCCGACGCGACGACCGCGATCGACGTGTGGCATGAGGCCGTCGTCGCCGGCGCCGGAGCGACCGCGGTGGTCTGCGGGTCGACGACGATGACCTTCGGCGCGGTCGACGCCGCCGCCGACGCGTTGGCCGCGCACCTGGCCGGGCTCGGTGTCGGACCGGAGGTGCCGGTCGCGGTGGTACTGGGCCGCTCGGTGGACGTGGTGCTCGCCTGGGTGGCGATCTGGAAGGCCGGCGGGGTGGTCGTGCCGGTCGACCCGACACATCCGGCGCGGCGGGTCTCGGCGGTGCTCGCCCAGGCCGCGCCGCCGGTCGTGGTGACCTCCCGGGCCTCGAGGGGATCGTGCGCCGGGCTCGACGCGCGGATGGTGCTCGTCGACGAGCCGCGCGGCTGGGCCGCCGTGCGGCGGCTGCCGGTCGGGCCGGTCGACGCCGCCGCCGCCGCGTACGTCGTGTTCACCTCCGGGTCGACGGGACGTCCCAAGGGGGTCGTCGCCACCCACGGTGGGCTGGTCAACCTGGCTCTGGCCCACCGTGGCGCCGTGATCGAACCGGCGGTGGTGCGGCTGGGTGGCCGCCGGCTGCGGGTGCTCAACGTGCTGTCGTTCGCGTTCGACGGCACCCTCGACCCGGTCGTCTGGATGCTCGCCGGGCACGCCATGCACATCCTGCCCGATGAGGGGATGGGCGATCCGGGTGCGATCGTCGAACTGGTCCGCCGCGAACGGATCGACTTCGTCGACATCCCGCCGTCCCTGCTGGAACTGGTCACCGCGGAC
This sequence comes from Frankia sp. AgPm24, assembly GCF_023243055.1. Taxonomy (NCBI): domain Bacteria; kingdom Bacillati; phylum Actinomycetota; class Actinomycetes; order Frankiales; family Frankiaceae; genus Frankia; species Frankia sp. AgPm24. The sequence continues at coordinate 68,304 of NZ_JALKFW010000201.1, forward strand.
GGGCTGCTCACCGGTGAGTGGGTCCCGTCGGTGGTCGCCACCGGTGCGGAGGCGGTCGGTTCACGGCTGTGGGACGAGCTGGGCGTGGCCGAACGCACCGTCGGCCTGAACTGCTACGGCCCGACCGAATGCACCGTCGACGCCACCTGGACGGTCGTGGGGGCCGGCGCGAAGCCGCACATCGGACGGCCCGTCGCCGGGTTGAAGGTCCACGTGCTTGACGGCGCGCTGTCACCGGTGCCCGCCGGGGTGCCCGGCGAACTGTTCGTCTCGGGTGCGGGGCTGGCCCGGGGCTATCTGGGTCGGCCGGGGGAGACGGCGAGCCGGTTCGTGGCGAACCCGTTCGGCACCGGCGAACGGCTCTATCGCACCGGTGACCTGGTGCGGTGGACGCCGGTGGGGGCCCTTGAGTTCCTGGGTCGGGTCGACGAGCAGGTGAAGATCCGCGGGTACCGGGTGGAACCCGGGGAGGTCGAGGCGGTGCTCGCGGGGCTGCCCGGTGTCGGCCAGGCGGTCGTCGTCGCCCGCACGGACGCCGGCACCACCCGCCTGATCGGCTACGTCGTACCCAGCGCTGGTCCGTCCGGCGCTGGTCCGTCCGGCGTGGGTCCGTCCGGCGTGGGTTTGGCCGGCGAGGGGGAGCTCGACGCGGTGCGGCTGCGGGCCGCGCTCGGCGCCGTGCTGCCGGACTACCTGGTGCCCTCGGTGATCGTGGTGTTGCCGGCGCTGCCGACGACCCCCAACGGCAAGCTTGACCGGCGGGCGCTGCCCGTCCCCGTCCGCGCCGGCAGCGGCGGCGGCGGCGCCGGCCGGGCGGGGCACGGCGCCCTGGCGACGGCGACCGAACAGCTGGTCGCCCGGTTGTTCACCGAGGTGCTCGGGGTCGAGGGCATCGGCCCGGACGACTCGTTCTTCGCCCTCGGCGGGCATTCCCTGCTCGCCGCCCGTCTCATCGCCCGGGTGCGCACGCTGACCGGGCAGGCCGTCTCGATCCGACTCGTGTTCGACACCCCGACCGTCGCGCGGCTCGCCGCGAGCCTGGACGCGATCGCCGCCGCACCGGTGCTGCCCGCCCTCGTCGCGGGGGTGCGCCCCGACCCGCTGCCGCTGTCGGCCGCCCAGCGACGACTGTGGTTCCTCCACCGGTTGGACGGACCGGCCGCCACCTACAACCTGCCGTTCGCGCTGCGGCTGACCGGTGAGCTGGACATCGCGGCGCTGCGCGCGGCCTTCGGTGACGTCGTCGCCCGACACGAGTCGCTGCGCACCGTCTTCCCCGACCACGACGGCGTCCCCTACCAGCGGATCCTCACCGACGTCGAGGTGCCGTTCACCGTCGTCGACACCGACGAGGCGGCACTGCCCGACCAGCTGCGGCGCGTCCTGGCCACCGGCCTGGACCTGGCCACCCAGATCCCGATCCTGGTCGAGGTGCTGCGTCTGGGCGCGGACGACCATGTCCTGGCACTGGTCATCCAGCACATCGCCGGCGACGAGGGGTCGACCGGCCCGCTGCTGCACGACCTCACCACGGCCTACGACGCCCGCCGGGCCGGCAGCGCACCACACTGGACGGCGCTGACGATCCAGTACGCCGACTACGCCGTGTGGCACGACGGGCTGGTCGGCGCCCCCGGTCAGCCCTCGGCGCTGGCCCGCCAGCAGCTCGACCACTGGGCGAACACCCTCGACGGGCTCGCAGACGCGATCGCACTGCCCGTCGACCGGCCCCGCCCCGGCCCGGACCAGCCCTCCGCGGGCGGCGGCCGACTGCGCGCCGAGATCCCCGCCGGTGTCATGGCGGCGCTGCGCCCGCTGCTCGCCGAGACCGGGGCCAGCGAGCTGATGCTCGCCCACCTGGCCGTCGCCGCCACCCTGCACACCCTCGGCGCCGGCACCGACATCCCGTTGGGCGCGCTGGTCGCCGGCCGCTCCGATCCGGCCCTCGAACCACTGGTCGGTTTCTTCGTCAACACCGTCGTGCTGCGCACCGACCTCGGCGGCGATCCGACCCTGCGCGCCCTGCTGCGCCGGGTCCGACACACGGCCCTGGACGCCTACGCCCACGCCGACGTCCCGTTCGACGCGGTCGTCGAACGCCTCAACCCGCCGCGCCGCGCCGGGCGCCATCCGCTCGTGCAGACCCTCATCGACTTCTGGAACCCGACCGGCGAACGTCCACGCTTCACCGGTCTGAACGCCGTCCCCCTGGACCTGGCCGAACCGGCCACCGCCAAGTTCGACCTGGCACTGACCTTCACCCACGCCGGCGCCCCCCTGGGCGACACGCCGGGCGTCGACGCCTCCGACGTTGACGCATCCGACGTCGAGGCCCGGACGCCGGCGGACGGTGGACTGCTCGTGTCCGCCGAGTACGACGCGGACCTGTTCGACCGGGCCACCGTCGAGGCGCTGCTGACCCGCCTCGGCCGGGTGCTGGCCGCCCTGGCGCACACCCCCGACCTGCCCCTGTCCCGTCTTGACGTGCTCTCGCCGGACGAACGCCACCAGCTCACCCAGGTGTGGAGCGGCCGCGACGTCCCCGCCCCACACCTGCCGGCCCTGACCCCGGTCTCGCCGCCGGTGTCGCCGACGGTTCTGGACGTGTGGGACCGCACGGTCGCCGCCGCCCGCGCGGACGAGTCCCGTCCGGGCGCCACCGGTGCGCCGGTGCTGGCGGTGGTATGTGGGTCGGTGGCGCTGTCGTTCGCCGAGGTGGACGCGGCGGCGCGGCGGCTGGCCGAACAGCTCGCCGGACGCGGGGTGGGACCCGAGGTGGCGGTCGGGGTGCTGCTGCCACGGTCGGCGGAGGTGATCGTCGCCTGGCTCGCGGTGTGGAAGGCCGGCGGCGTCGTCGTGCCGCTCGACCCCACCCATCCCCTCGGCCGCCTCGAGTCCGTGCTGGCCGAGGCCCGTCCCGCCGTGGTCGTCACCTCGACACCGACCCTGCGCACCCTCACCATCCCCACCGACGCCGACGCCGCTTGCGGGTTCGCGTTCGCGGGCCGGACGGTGCTGGTGGACGCGCCGCACACCTGGACCGCGCCGGGCCGACCGGTCGGGCCGGTCGACGCCGCCGCCGCCGCGTACGTCGTGTTCACCTCCGGGTCGACGGGACGTCCCAAGGGGGTCGTCGCCACCCACGGTGGGCTGGTCAACCTGGCTCTGGCCCACCGTGGCGCCGTGATCGAACCGGCGGTGGTGCGGCTGGGTGGCCGCCGGCTGCGGGTGCTCAACGTGCTGTCGTTCGCGTTCGACGGCACCCTCGACCCGGTCGTCTGGATGCTCGCCGGGCACGCCATGCACATCCTGCCCGATGAGGGGATGGGCGATCCGGGTGCGATCGTCGAACTGGTCCGCCGCGAACGGATCGACTTCGTCGACATCCCGCCGTCCCTGCTGGAACTGGTCACCGCGGACGGGCTGCTCACCGGTGAGTGGGTCCCGTCGGTGGTCGCCACCGGTGCGGAGGCGGTCGGTTCACGGCTGTGGGACGAGCTGGGCGTGGCCGAACGCACCGTCGGCCTGAACTGCTACGGCCCGACCGAATGCACCGTCGACGCCACCTGGACGGTCGTGGGGGCCGGCGCGAAGCCGCACATCGGACGGCCCGTCGCCGGGTTGAAGGTCCACGTGCTTGACGGCGCGCTGTCACCGGTGCCCGCCGGGGTGCCCGGCGAACTGTTCGTCTCGGGTGCGGGGCTGGCCCGGGGCTATCTGGGTCGGCCGGGGGAGACGGCGAGCCGGTTCGTGGCGAACCCGTTCGGCACCGGCGAACGGCTCTATCGCACCGGTGACCTGGTGCGGTGGACGCCGGTGGGGGCCCTTGAGTTCCTGGGTCGGGTCGACGAGCAGGTGAAGATCCGCGGGTACCGGGTGGAACCCGGGGAGGTCGAGGCGGTGCTCGCGGGGCTGCCCGGTGTCGGCCAGGCGGTCGTCGTCGCCCGCACGGACGCCGGCACCACCCGCCTCGTCGGCTACATCACCCCGACCACCACGACTGCGCCCGATCCGGACGGGCTGCGGGCCGCCCTCGCCGCGGTGCTCCCGGACTACCTGGTCCCCACGGTGATCGTGGTGCTGGACGCGCTGCCGCGCACACCGAACGGCAAGCTGGACCGGCGCGCGCTGCCCGCACCCGCGTTCACCGGCGGCGCCACCGCGCAGCGTGCGCTGGCCACCCCGACCGAACGGCTGCTCGCCGACCTGTTCGGTGACCTGCTCGGGGTCGCCGACGTCGGCCCGGGCGACGCGTTCTTCGCCCTGGGCGGCCACTCGCTGCTCGCCGCGCGGCTCATCGCCCGGCTGCGCACCCTGACGGGCGCGCAGGTCCCGGTGCGGGCGGTCTTCGACCATCCCGGCGTCGCCGCCCTCGCCTCCCTCGTCGACACCCTCGTCGCCGCCCACGCGACCACCCTCGACGCGACGGCCGCCGCCACCGGCACCGCCGCCACCAGCAGTGCCGGTCCGCCCGCGGGCGAGGTGGCATTGGTCGCCCGGGAACGTCCGGTGCGGTTGCCGTTGTCACCGGCGCAGCAGCGGCTGTGGTTCCTGCACCGCCTCGAAGGGCCGTCGAGCACCTACAACATCCCGTTCGTCGCCCGGCTGCGCGGCCCGCTGGACGCGGCCGCGCTCACCGCCGCCGTCGGCGACGTCGTCGACCGGCACGAGGCGCTGCGCACCCTGTTCCCCGACCATGACGGCGTCCCCTACCAGCAGGTGCTGGAGCGGTGCGACGTCGACGTCGACGTCGTCGAGGTGACCGAGGCGGACCTCGACGGCGAGCTCGCGCGCATCCTCGGCTACCGGTTCGACCTGCTCACCGAACCACCGGTGCGCCTGGACCTGCTGCGCCTGGCCCCCGACGACCATGTCCTGGGACTCGTCCTGCATCACATCGCCGGCGACGAATGGTCCACCGACCCGTTGCTCGCCGACCTCGCCACCGCCTACACCGCCCGCCTGAGCACCGGCGCGGCACCCACCTGGGCGCCGCTGGCCGTGCAGTACGCCGACTTCACCCTGTGGCAGCGCGACGCGCTCGGCGACCCCACCGACCCGACCAGCGCCCTGGCCGCGCACCTGCGCCACTGGACGGACACCCTCGCCGACCTGCCCGAGGAGCTCGCGCTGCCCGTCGATCGGCCGCGCCGGGCCGGCACCCGCGGCCGGGGCGCCACGGTGCGGTTCACCGTCGACGCCGACATCGTCGACGGGGTGCGCCGCCTCGGTCAGGACGTCGGCGCCACCGAGTTCATGACGCTGACCGCCGCGGTCTGCGCGCTGCTGCACAAGCTCGGCGCGGGCACCGACATCCCCCTGGGCGCGCTGTCCGCCGGACGTTCCGACGAGGCGCTGCACCCGCTGGTCGGCTTCTTCGTCAACACCGTCGTCCTGCGCACCGGCCTGGACGGCGACCCGACTCTGCGTGAGCTGGTGGGCCGCGTCCGCGAGGTCGCCCTGGACTCCTACGGGCACGCCGACGCGCCGTTCGACCGGGTCGTCGACGCGCTGCGCCCGCAGCGGGCCGCCGGACGCCATCCGCTGTTCCAGACCATGGTCGACTTCCGCCCGGCCGGGCCGCCGCCAGGCGGTCTGCCCGGTATCGAGGCCACCACCCTGCCCTACGACGATCCGGACGCCGCCGCCAAGTTCGACCTGGCCATCGACGCCGCCCCCCAACCCGACGGCAGCTACCTGGGCAGCGTCGAGTACGACACGGCTCTGTTCGACGAGGCGAGCATCGAACGGATCGGCGCGCGGCTGCGCCGGGTCCTCGCCGCGTTCGCCGCCGCACCCGACACCCCGCTGTCACGCCTGGACGTCCTGGACCCGGCCGAACGTCAGCTGCTGCTCGCCGGCTGGAACGACACCGCGGCCGCCGTAGCGGACGCCGACCTCGCGAGTCTGTTCGCCGCGCAGGCCGCCCGCACCCCCCAGGGCCTGGCCGTCGTCGACGGCGACCGCCGCTGGACCTACGCCGAGCTCGACCGCCACGCCGACAGCGTCGCCGCCGCGCTGCTGGCCCACGGCATCGGCGCCGAGGACATCGTCGGCGTGCACCTGGACCGCTCGGCGGAGCTCATCGCCGCCCTGCTCGGCATCGGCCGCACCGGCGCGGCGTTCGTCCCGCTCGAACCCGCCTGGCCGGCCCGCCGCATCGCCGACATCCACCGCACCGCCCACCTGCGCGCCGTCCTCACCACCAGCATCCCCGCCACCAGCACCCCCGCCACCAGCATCCCCGCCACCACCGTGGACGGCCCCTCGGCGGACGGCCCGTCGATGGCGGACGCCGCCGCGTACGGTCTGCCGGCGGAGCTGGACGTGCCGGTGCTGCTCGTCGACCAGCTTCCCGCGGCGGTACGGCCCGTGCCGGTGGCGCCCGCGCACCCGGACGGCCTGGCGTACGTCATCTACACGTCCGGGTCGACCGGCACACCGAAGGGGGCGATGATCTGCCACCGGGCCATCGCCGCCCGGCTGCTGTGGCAGCGCGGCATGCTCGAGTTCGGCCCCGGCGACGCCGTGCTGTTCAAGGCGCCGCTCGGCTTCGACATCTCGGTCAACGAGATCTTCCTGCCGCTGGTCACCGGCGCCGCCCTGGTCGTCGCCCGACCCGGCGGCGAACGCGACATCGAGTACCTGCTCGACCTGATCGTCGAACAGCGGGTGAGTTTCACCTACCTGGTCGCGTCCATGCTGGACATGTTGCTCGCCCTGCCCGGCGTCGGCCGGGCCGCGGGCACCCTGCGCCACGTCTGGTGCGGCGGTGAGGCGCTCACCCCGGAGCTGTTCGGCCGGTTCCGCGCGAAGCTCGACGCCGTCATGTACCACGGCTACGGGCCGGCGGAGGCCACGATCGGTGTCAGCCACGCCGTGTACCGCGGCGCCGAGCCACGGCGCGGCATCAGTATCGGCGCCCCGAACCCGAACACCCGCATCCACGTGCTCGACGCGGGACTGGCCCCCGTCCCGGTGGGTGTGCAGGGTGAGCTGTACGTCGGCGGCCTGCCCCTGGGCCGCGGTTACGTCGGCGACGCCCGCCAGAGCGCCGCCCGGTTCGTCGCCGACCCGTGGACGCCCGGCGAACGCCTCTACCGCACCGGCGACCTCGCCCGGTGGACGCCGCGCGGCACCCTGGAGTTCCTCGGCCGCGCCGACCACCAGGTGAAGGTCCGCGGGATGCGGGTGGAGCTGCAGGAGATCGAGGCGGCCCTCGCCGAACATCCAGATGTCCGTCAGGCCGTCGTCGTCCTGCACCGCGGCGCCGCCAGCCAGCTCGTCGGCTACCTCACCCCCGACATCACCCCCGACACCAGCGGCTCCGCCGCCGGCCCGGCCCCTGACGGCGACGCGCTGCGGGTGTGGCTGGGCCGGCGGCTGCCCGAGCACATGGTGCCGGCGGTCGTCGTCGTCCTCGACACCTTCCCGCTGCTGCCCTCCGGCAAGATCGACCGGCGCGCGCTGCCCGCCCCCGACCTGCGCGGCACCGGCCGGGCCGCGGGCAGCACCACCGAGGCGCTGCTGTGCGAGCTGGTCGCGGGGCTGCTGGGCGTCAGTGACGTCGGTCCGGACGACTCGTTCTTCGCCCTCGGCGGTGACAGCATCGTGTCCATCCAGCTTGTCGCCCGCGCCCGCCGCGCCGGTCTGCGGATCTCCCCGGTGGACGTCTTCGAACAGCGCACCCTCGGCGAACTCGCGACCGTCGCCGAGGCGAAGACCGCCGCGAACCCGCTCGGGGGCGCCACCGGTGCCAGCACCCCCGCGCACGCCCCGACCGGCCCGGTGCCGCTCACCCCGATCATGCGCACGGTGCTCGCCCGCGACGGTCTGCGCTTCCGCTTCGCCCAGGCCACCGTCGTCGTCGCCCCGTCCGACGCCGACCTGCCCACCCTGACCACCGCCGTCGACGCCCTGCTGGCCCGCCACGACGCCCTGCGCGCCGTCGTCACCACCGGCCCCGACGGCTGGGCGATGACCATCCCCGCCCTCGGCGCCCCCGCACCCGACGCGCCACCGACGTCCGACGCCTCGGTGACGTCCGCCTCGGTGACGTCCGCCTCGGCGTCCGAGGGGCCGGCAGGGTTCGGCGGGCCTGTGGTGCGGCGGGTGGCGCTGACGGGGCCGCTTCGGTCACCGGAGGTGGCCGAGGTGGTCCGGGCCGAGACCGACGCCGCCGCCGGCCGGCTGGACCCGACGGCCGGGCGGCTGCTGCAGGTGGTGTGGTTCGACGCCGGCCCCGCCGGCGGCCTGCTCAGCCTGGTCGCCCATCACTGGGCGGTCGACGGCGTGTCCTGGCGCATCCTCGTCCCCGATCTCGCCGAGGCCTACCGCGCGGCGCGCGCCGGCCAGGCCGCGGAGTTCGGACCGCCCGGAACCTCGTTCCGACACTGGGCGCTCGGCCTGGTCGACGCGGCCCGGAGCCCGTCGCGGGTGGCCGAACTCGACCACTGGCTGCGCACCGCCGCCGGTGACGACCCGGTGCTCGGCGCCCGCGCGCTCGACCCGTCCCGGGACCTGACCTCGACGCAGCGCACCGTCGCCGCCGACGCGCCGATCGAGGTGTCCCAGGCCGTGCTCGCCGACGTCGGCGAGGCCTACTTCACCGGCGTGGACGACGTGCTGCTCGCCGCGCTCGGACTCGCGGTCGCGACCTGGGCCGACGACCGCGGCCAGCCGCTGGCCCGGGTCCGGGTCACCCAGGAGGGACACGGCCGGGAGGAACCGGCGGTGCCCGGGTCCGACGTGTCGCGGACCGTCGGCTGGTTCACCAGCCGCTACCCGGTCAGCCTCGACGTCGCCGACCTCACACCGCCCGAGCCCGCCGGTGCGCGGGAGGCGCTCGAGGACGCCCTGGCCGGCGGGGCGATGGCCGGCGAGCTGATCCGGCGGGCCAAGGAAGCCCGCCAGCTGCTGCCCGACCACGGGCTCGGCCACGGCCTGCTGCGCCAGCTCAACCCCACCACCGCCGCCGCGCTCGCGGGCGAACCCGAACCCCAGCTCGTCTTCAACTACCTGGGCCGCTACGCCAGCACCGACGACACCGACGACGAGGCGCCGGCCTGGTCCACACCGGCGCGGTTCGCGGACCTGAGCGGCATCGCCGACCCGACCGCGCCGGCCGCCGCACCCCTGGAGATCACCGCGTTCACCGAGGACACCCCGTCCGGGCCGGTCCTGCGGGCCCGCTGGACCTACCCGGCGGCGCTGTTCGACGACCAGGAGGTCGAGGCGCTCGCCGCGGCGTGGCTGGCGGCCCTGGAAGCCCTCGCCGCGCATGTCGCGGACGGCGACGCCGGCGGCCACACCCCGTCCGACATGCCCCTGGTAGCCCTGGACCAGAACACACTCGACGCCTTTGAGGAACGGTGGCGCCAGCCGTGACCAGTACGATCACCGCTCGACGCGGCGCCGGCCGGTCGAACATCGAAGAGGTCCTGCCGCTCGCGCCGCTGCAGGAGGGCCTGCTGTTCCACGCGTTGGCCGACGCCGGTGACCCGGGCCTGCGCGACGCCTACACGGTGCGCACCGTCATCAACCTCGACGGCGAGCTGGACCCGGTCCGGCTGCGCACGGCCGCCGAGCGTCTCGTCGCGCGCCACGCCGTGCTGCGCACGGCCTTCGTCGTCGGCCCGACCGGTCCCGTCCAGGTCGTGCTGCGCGACGTCACGGTGTCCTGGACCGACACCATCGTCGACCCGGCGTCCGACCCCGACCCCGACGTCACGGCCGGGGCTGAGACCCCGTGGCCGCGGCCCTCGTCGGTGGTGGTGCCGTTCGCGCTGGACGTGCCGCCGCTGATCCGCTTCGAGCTGATCCGGCTCGGCCCGTCCCGACACCAGCTGGTGATCACCAACCATCACATCCTGCTGGACGGCTGGTCCGCGCCCCTGCTGCTCCGCGACCTGTTCGCGCTCCACGCCGGCCTGCCGCTGCCCCGTCCCCGTCCCTACCGGGAGTTCCTCGCCTGGCTGACCCGCCAGGACCGGGACGTCTCCCTGGCGGTGTGGCGCCGCGTGCTCGACGGCGTCACCGAACCGACGCTGCTCGCCCCGCGGCCGCCCACCAGCGCCGACCCCGAGCCGTCCGCCAACCCCGCCGCCACGGGCAGCGCAGCTCAGACGGGCAGCGCAGCTCAGACGGGCAGCGCAGGTGAGTCGGGCGCCGCGGGGATCGGGCATCTGGCGGTGCCGTTGGACGCGCAGGTGCGCGCGCGGCTCACCGGGTTCGCCCGGGCGCGGGGCGTGACGGTGAACGCCGTCATCCAGGCGGCCTGGGCGGTGACACTGGGTCGCTTCACCGGGCGCCGGGACATCACGTTCGGGGCGACCGTGTCCGGGCGTCCCCCGGAACTGCCCGGTGTCGACACCATGGTCGGCCTGTTCATCAACACCGTCGCGGTCCGCATCGCGCTCGACCCGTGGGAGTCGGCGGCGGACCTGCTGGCCCGCGTGCACCGGCTACAGACCGAGACGATCGACCATCACCAGCTCAGCCTCGCCGACATCCAGGCGACCACCGGACTCGGCCAGCTGTTCGACACCGTGCTGGTCGTCGAGTCGTACCCGGTCGACAACGGGGAGATCGACCGGGTACGGGCGGCGCTCGGCGTGCGGGTCAGCGTCGCCGACACCGACGATGCCACCCACTACCCGGTCACCCTCGTCGCCGACCCCGGTGGCGCCCCCGGCGGCGGACTGGCCCTGGAGATCGAACACCGCCCGGACCTGATCGCCACCGCCCGGGTGCGTGCCGTGGCGGACGCCCTCGCCGACGCCTTCGCCGGCATCCTCACCGACGACGGCCGCCTACCCGTCGGCCGCCTGCTCCCTCCTGCCCCCGCCCCCTTCCCGTTCACCGCCACCTCCGCACCGTCCGCACCGTCCGCCACCACCGCGCTGGACGTCTGGGACAGCGCGGTCACCGCCGCCGCCCCCGTCACCGCCGCGACCGGCCTCACCGCGGCGCCCGGCACCGCGGTGGTGTGCGGGGAGGTGTCGTTGACGTTCGCCGAGGTGGACGCGGCGGCGCGCCGGCTGGCAGCGCATCTGGCCGGGCTCGGGGTGGGTCCCGAGGTGCCGGTCGCGGTGGTGCTGACCCGGTCGGTGGACGTCGTGGTCGCCTGGGTGGCGGTGTGGAAGGCCGGCGGCGTCGTGGTGCCGGTCGATCCCGCGCATCCGGCGCGGCGCGTGGCCGCGGTGCTGGAACAGTCCCGGCCCGCCGTGATCGTGACCTCCGCGGAGGTCGCCAGGCGTGACGGCGGGCCCACGGGGATCGTCGGGCGCGCCGGGTTCACCGGGCGGATCGTGCTGGTGGACGCGCCGGGGGACTGGGTCGCCCACGGCGAGCCGCGCGGGCCCTCGGGCGGCGACGCCGCGGCCTACGCGGTGTTCACCTCCGGGTCCACGGGACGTCCCAAGGGGGTCGTGGCGACCCACGGCGGGCTGGCGAACCTGGCCGCGGCGCACCGCCGGGACGTGATCGAACCCGCGGTGGCCCGCGCCGGTGGACGGCCGCTGCGGGTGCTCAACGTGCTGTCGTTCGCCTTCGACGGGACGCTGGACCCGTGGGGGTGGATGCTCGCCGGCCACACCATGCACATCCTGCCCGACGAGCTGATGGGCGATCCGGCGGGCATCGTGGCGACGGTCCGCCGGGCCCGGATCGACTTTCTCGACGTCCCGCCGTCCCTGCTGGAACTGGTGCTGGCCGAGGGGCTGCTGCGCGGCGAGCACGTGCCGGCGGTGGTGGCGACCGGCGCCGAGGCGGTCGGTTCGCGGCTGTGGACCCAGCTCGGCACCGCCCGGAACACCACCGCGCTCAACTTCTACGGCCCGACCGAATGCACCGTCGACGCCACCTGGACCGTCGTCGACCCCTCGACCGCCCCGCACATCGGCCGGGCGGTCGCCGGCCTCGGCGTCCTGGTGCTCGACGACCTGCTCTCACCGGTGCCGGTGGGTGTGGCAGGGGAGCTCTACGTCGGCGGCGCGGGGCTCGCCCGCGGGTATCTGGGACGTCCGGGGGAGACCGCGACCCGGTTCGTGGCCCACCCCTTCGCCGCCGGCGAGCGGCTCTACCGGACCGGGGACCTGGTCCGCTGGACCGACACCGCCACCCTGGAGTTCCTCGGCCGGGCCGACGACCAGGTGAAGATCCGCGGCTACCGGGTCGAACCCGGTGAGGTCGAAGCCCTGCTCGCCGCGGTGCCCGGCGTCGGCCAGGCCGCCGTCGTCGCCCGCACCGACGGCCCGTCCACCCGCCTGATCGGCTACGTCACCCCGGCCAACACCGTCACCCCGGCCAACACCGGGGTGCCTGAGACCGCGGGCGTCACCGACATCGCCGGGGTGCTGGATCCGGTGGCGTTGCGGGCGGCGCTGGCGGCGCGGCTGCCCGATCCGATGGTGCCGGCCGCCATCGTCGTGCTGGCCGCGATGCCGACCACGCCGAACGGCAAACTCGACCGGCGGGCGCTGCCGGCACCGACGTTCGACGACGGCGACGTGCGGGCACCGTCCACGGAGACCGAGAAGGCGATCTGCGCGCTGTTCGCCGACCTGCTCGGCCGTGCGCGGGTCGGTGTGGACGAGTCGTTCTTCGCCCTCGGCGGCCACTCCCTGCTGGCCGCCCGCCTCGCCGTGCGCATCCGGGCGGACCTGGGCGTCGACCTGCCGCTGCGCGCGGTGCTGCGGGCGCCGACCCCCACCGCGATCGCCGCCTGGATCGACGGGGACGGCGAGCCGCCCCGCGACGAGGCCTTCGACGAGATCCTGCTGCTGGCCCGGCCCCGGTCGGGCCCGCCGGTCCAGCCGCCGCTGTTCTGCGTGCATCCGGGTCTGGGCCTGAGCTGGTCCTACACCGCGCTGCTGCGCCACCTCGGCCACGACCGGGCGGTCTACGGGGTGCAGGCCACGGGTGTGGCGCCCGGCACCGTCCCCACCGTCGAGGAGATCGCCGGCCGCTACGCCGCGGCGATCATGGCCGCCGAACCGGCCGGCCCGCTGCACCTGCTCGGCTGGTCGCTGGGCGCGGTCCTCGGTCACGCGGTGGCCTGCGAGCTGCAACGCCTCGGCCGGGACGTCCCCGTCCTGATCATGCTGGACGGCTACCCCGGCGACGACCCGCCCGCACGGGCCGCCGCCGGTGATCGCACGACGGCGTTCGCCCGGTTCCTGCACATCCTGGCGGCCCGCACCGGCCATCCGGTGGACGACCTGAACCCCGACGAGGTGACACCGGCGACCGTACGGGCGTTGGCGAGCCAGTCGTCGAGCCTGCTGGCGGGCCTGTCCGAGCAGCGCATCGCCGCTCTCGCGCACAGCCTGCTCGCGACCGCCGACGTCCACACCGGCACCCCGCGCGGACGGTACGCCGGCACCGTCACGTTCCTCCAGGCCCGTCCCGACCCTGCCGACCCCGCCGACCCCGCCGAGCCGCCGCCGGATCCGCGGGCCTGGGCGCCGTACGTGACCGGGCGCTTCGAGGTCCACCGCGTCGACCAGGACCACGAGGACCTGCTGTCCCCGGCGGCCCTGGGCACCGTCGGCCCGCTCGTCGCCGCGGCGCTGCGGGCGGCACCCCGTCCCACCTGAGGATTTCCCGTCCCACCACCCGCACCAGACACCACCCGCACCAGACACCACCCGCACTGACACCCTCCGGTTCGCGACGTCAAGGAGTCACAGCCCGATGAAGTACCTGACCGGTCACGGTCCCGCCACCGCGTTGTCCCGCCGGTCCTTCCTGGCCTCGGTGTCCGCGGGGGCGGTCGCGCTCGGCCTCACGGCCTGCGGCGACGACAGCACCGGCTCCACCGGCGGCGCCAGCACCACCGCCACCACCGGCTTCCCGCTCACGATCAGGGGTGCGGAGGGCGACACCGTCCTGAAGACGCAGCCGCAGCGGATCGTGACCGTCGGGTTCGAACGGGACACCGACGAGGCGGTCTCGCTCGGCGTCCTCCCGGTCGCGATCACACCGGCGACGAACTTCGACTCCGGTCTGCCGCCGTGGGTCGAGGCCAGGCTCACCGGCAAGAAGGCCCCGGAGCAGCTCAGCTACGAGGACAACCTGCCTTTCGAACGGATCGCGGCGCTGCGCCCCGACCTCATCCTCGCCACCGACAGCTACAGCCTCTCCGACGACTTCAAGAACCTCACCGCGATCGCCCCGACCCTGTCCTACGACAAGGACGTCTCCGAGGACACCTGGCAGACCCGGGTCACCCGGATCGGCCAGGCCCTCGGCCGCGATGCCGAGGCCAAGCGGCTCGTCGACACCGTCACCGCCCAGATCGCCGAGGCGAAGAAGAAGAACCAGGCGCTGTTCGCCGGCAGGACGTTCACCTTCAGCCTGCTCAACGCCGAAGGGGCGCTGGCCACCGTCGTCTCGCCCGACGACGCCTCCGCGCAGTTCCTCGCCGGACTCGGCCTGACCCTGTCGTCCAAGGTCACCAGCCTGCCGCCGGCGGGCCCGGCGGGCCGCGCGGTCGTCTCCGAGGAGCGCACCGAACTGCTCGACGCCGACATCGTGCTGTTCTCCTTCCGCGACGACGACGAGAAGGCCCAGATCCAGGGCAACCGGCTGTTCCAGGCGCTGCCCGCGGTCACCCGCGGCTCCTACGTCCCGCTGGACACCCCCACGGCGCTGTCGATGGCGTTCCCGTCGACCCTGAGCATCCCGTTCGCGCTGACGAACATCGTGCCGAAGCTGTCGGCCGCGGCCGGCAGGGCCTGAGCGTGTTTCCGGAGATCGTCGCCGGTGCGGGGGTCGTCGCCGACCACCTGCACCGGCACCACCGGGACCTGCGCGCCCGCCTGGTGTCCGCCGGCGCGCTGCTGCTGCGCGGCTTCGACGTCGGCGGTGCGGACGGGCTCGCCGCGGCGATCCGGGCGTTGTCCGGTGAGCCGCTGACCTACACCGAACAGTCGTCCCCGCGCAGCGTCATCTCCGGGGGGATCTACACGTCCACCGAGTACCCGCCGGCGGCGACGATCCCGTTGCACAACGAGATGTCCTACCAGGCGGTCTGGCCACGCACCCTGTTCTTCCACTGTGTGACACCGCCCGACACCCTCGGGGCGACGCCGCTGGCGTCCGTCCACGCCGTGCACGAACTCGTCGACCCGGACGTGCGGGCCGAGTTCGTCCGCCGCCGCTGGCTGGTCGCCCGCAACTACGGCGCGGACATCGGGCTGCGCTGGAACACCGCGTTCGGCACCGACAGCCGCGTCGAGGTGGAACGGTTCTGCGCCGCGGGCGGCCTGCGCGCCCGCTGGACCGGCCCGGACGGTGAGGGCCTGGCCACCACCGCGGTGCGTGACGCGGTGCACCATCACCCGGTCACCGGCCTCCCGTTGTGGTTCAACCATGTAGTGATATTCCATGAGAGCAGCCTGCCGCCCGAGATCCGCGAGGTGCTGCGGGAGAGCTACGGTCCGGACGGTTTCCCGAACAACGCGTTCTACGGCGATGGCGGGGTCATCCCCGACGACGTCGTCGCGCACCTGCGCCAGTGCTACCGCCGGGCCACGGTCCGCTTCGACTACCAGCCCGACGACCTGCTGATCGTCGACAACATGGCGGTGGCGCACGGCCGGGAGCCGTTCACCGGCCCGCGTCGGGTCGCCGTCGGCATGGCCGAGCCGTCCGCGTGAACGCCGGGACATCCGCGGTGTCGGTGGAACCGCCGGCACCTGCGCCGGCGGCGGTGCTGGGGGCACAGGCGGTGCTGGGGGCGCAGGGGGTGCTGCGGCGGTCGATGGGGCCGCACCGGGCACGGATCGCCGCCGCGGCGGGGCTGTTCATCGGCCATCAGAGCGGTGAGGCGCTCGTCCCGGTGCTCATCGGTGTCATCATCGACCGGGCTACCCGCACCGGCGACGGCACGGCCCTGCTGCTGTGGCTCGCCGTGCTCGTCGTGGACTTCCTCGCCCTGTCGCTGTGCTTCCGCTTCGGGATGCGGGTGGCGCTGTTCGCCGGGGTGCGGGCCGACCGCGCGCTGCGCCTGGCCGTCACCGCCCGCGCGCTCGACGCCCGCGGCCTGACCCGCACCGACCTGCTGCCCGGGGCGCTGCTGTCGATCGCCACCGGCGACGTGCGGCGCACCACGATGGTGAACTTCCTGCTGCCCCACGCCGTGGCCGCCGCGGTCGGCACCATCGTCGCGAGCATCGCGCTGCTCGTCGTCTCCGTCCCGCTGGGCCTGCTCATCCTGGTGGGCACCCCGCTGCTGTTGCTGCTCGTGCGCCGCCTGAGCGTCCCCCTGGAACGCCGGGCCGACGACCAGCAGGAACACGCCGCGCAGGCGGCCGCGACCGCCGTCGACCTGGTCCGCGGCCTGCGGGTGCTCAAGGGGCTGCGGGCCGAGCACGCCGGCCGCACCCGCTACCGCGCGGTCAGCGGCCGTTCCCTGAGCGCGACCCTGCTCGCGACCCGCGCCGAAGCCGGCCAGACGGCCGCGGTCAGCACCCTCAACGGTCTGTTCCTCGCCCTGGTCGCCCTGGTCGGCGGCTGGCTGGGCGCCCACGGCGACATCACCGTCGGCCAGCTGGTCGCCGCGGTCGGGCTCGCCCAGTTCCTCCAGGGCCCACTGGGCACCTTCGGGGACATCTCCGCGTCCATCGCCGCCGGACGAGCCTCCGCCGGCCGCATCGCCGGTGTCCTTGACGACCCCCCGGCGCTCCCCCCACCCCCATCCGCCCAGGACACCCAGCCGACCGCCACCGTCAAGGTCGAGCGGGACGGCGGTTCACCGGCAGGAGAGCCCCGCGGTGAGCTGGTGCTGGCCGCAGTGGACGGGGGCGGACTCACCGGCGCCGCGTTCACCGTGGCCGCCGGCGAGCTGGTCGGCGTCGCCTGCACCGACCCGGGCGCGGCCGACACCCTGGTCCGCTACCTGGCCCGCCAGGCCGATCCGTCCGGCGGTCGGATCCTGCTCGACGGCACCCCGCTGACCTGTCTGGAACCGGCGGTGCTGCGCCGCACACTGCTGGTCGCCCCGCACGAGGCCAGCCTGTTCGAGGGCACCGTCCGGGAGAACATCACCGCCGGACGCACCGGTGTGGACGTCGAACCGGCCGTGCGCGCCGCCCGCGCCGACGAGGTCGCCGCGGCCCTGCCCGCGGGCCTGGACACCGCCGTCGCCGAACGCGGCCGTTCCCTGTCCGGCGGGCAACGCCAGCGGGTCGCCCTCGCCCGGGCACTGCACGCCGACCCGCCGGTGCTCGTCCTGCACGACCCGACCACCGCCGTCGACAGCGTCACCGAGACACAGATCGCCGCCGGACTGCGTGCCCTGCGCGCCGGGCGCACCACCGTCGTCGTCACCACCAGCCCGGCGCTGCTGGCCGCCGCCGACCGGGTCCTGCTGCTGGCCGCGGGCCATCTCGACGCCGACGGTCACCACGACAGCCTTGTCCGTACCAGTGACACCTACCGAAAGCTTGTCCTGTCATGACCGAACCCCACCTGCTGCCGGTCGCCGACACCCGCCGGACCAGGACGGCGATGCGCGGCGTCCTGCGCGCACAGCGCACCCAGGTCTGGCTGGCCCTGGCCGCCCTGCTCGCCGCCGCCGGCTGCGGCCTGGCCGCCGCCCCCCTGCTCGGACACGTCGTCGACCTCGCCGCCGACCGGACGACCCGGGGCCTGGCCTGGCCGGTGGTGCTGCTGGCCGCGGCCGCCGTCGGCCAGGGCGCGGCCAGCTACGTCGGACTGCGCCTGGTCGCCCAGATCGGTGAACGTTTCCTCGCCGCCACCCGGGAACGGTTCGTCGACCGCGCGCTGGACCTGCCCCTGGAACGCGTCGAACGCGGCGGATCGGGCGACCTGACGTCCCGGATCACCGAGGACATCGCGATGGTCAGCGACGCCGTGCGCAGCGCCGTGCCCGAGTTCGTCTCCGCCGCCCTGGTCATCGTGCTCACCGTGGCTGGCCTGGCCGCCCTGGACTGGCGGTTCGGCCTGGCCGCGCTCGTCGCCGCCGTGCCCATCCAGGCCGCCACCACCCGCTGGTACCTGCGCCGCAGCGCACCGATCTACGGCGAGCGCCGCCGCTCCGCCGCCGGGGAACAGCAGCAGCTGCTCGACACCCTCGCCGGCGCCCCCACCGTCCGCGCGTTCGGCCTCGCCGACGACCACGTCGAACGCCTCGGCCACCGCGTCGACCGCACCATCGACGCGATCGCCGCCGTCACCTACCTGCAGACCCGGTTCTTCGGCCGGCTCAACATCGCCGAACTCACCGGCCTGGCCGCCGTGCTCGCGACCGGATTCTGGCTGGTCCACGACGGCGCGGTCAGCATCGGCACCGCCAGCGCCGCCGCCCTGTACTTCGCGAACCTGTTCAGCCCGATCAACGCCGTCCTGATGCTGCTGGACACGCTGCAGTCCGCCACCGCCAGCCTCGCCCGCCTCATCGGCGTCGCAGACCTCCCCGCCACCCCCACGCCGACCACCCTCCCCGCGCCGACGGTCGCCGGGCCGGCTGTTCCCACGCCGGCCGTCGCCGGGGCGCCGGACGCGCCGGCGGGATCGCTGGTCGCACGGGGGGTGCGCTACTCCTACCAGCCCGGGCACGAGGTGCTGCACGGGCTGGACCTGACCGTCCCGGCGGGCACGTCCGTGGCGCTGGTCGGTCCCAGCGGCGGTGGCAAGAGCACGCTGGCGCGCCTGCTCGCCGGCCTGCACCGACCGGACGCCGGCACCATCCACCTCGACGGTCGCCCGGTGGACGCGACCTCGCCCGCACCCAGCATCACCCTCGTCACCCAGGAGGTGTACGTGTTCGCCGGTACCCTCGCCGAGGACCTGCGCCTGGCCGCCCCCGACGCGTCCGACGACGCGCTGTGGGCGGCGCTGACCGATGTCGGCCTCGCCGCCTGGGCCCGCACCCAACCCGAGGGCCTGGCCACCGTCATCGGTGCGGACGGCCACGACCTCGACGCGACGAAGGCCCAGCAGCTCGCCCTGGCCCGGCTCGCCCTGGCCGACCCCACGGTCGCCATCCTCGACGAGGCGACCGCCGAGGCCGGCAGCGCCGGAGCCCGGCTCCTGGAGACCGCCGCCCGCCAGGTCACCCGCGGACGCACCACCGTCCTGGTCGCGCACCGCCTCAGCCAGGCCGCCACCGCCGAGCACATCGTCGTCCTGGACGGCGGCCACATCGTCGAGCAGGGCACCCACGACGCGCTGGTCGCCACCGGCGGCCGCTACGCCCAGCTGTGGCACGCCTGGTCCGCCAGCCGCGCCACCCCCAGCACCGCCACCCCCAGCACCGCCACCTCCGGCGACGGTGCGGGCCAGCGTGAGCGGGACATCCCGGTGACCGTCCGGGTCGGCGAGCAGGCACCATGACGATCCTGTCGGGTTCCGTCGTCGAGACCGGAACCGCCGCCGCGCCGGCCGACCGCACCCAGGCCGCCCAGCGTCGCCGCGGCACCGGGCTGCGTGCGGGCGGACTCGTACTGGCGCTCGCCGTCCTCGTGCTCATGGCCGGCCTGAGCCTCGCGTTCGGCGCGAAACACCTGCCGCTGGGCACCGTCTGGGACGCGTTGCACCGCGACGACGGCGGGCAGGCCGCCTACATCGTGCGGGAGGTGCGGCTGCCCCGGGTCATCCTCGGCGCGCTCACCGGGATGGCACTGGGCCTGTCCGGGGCGATCATGCAGGCGATGACCCGTAACCCGCTCGCCGACCCGGGCCTGTTCGGCATCGAGATCGGCGCGTCCGCCGGGGTCGTCATCGCCATCGCCCTGCTGGGCATCACCGCCCCGGTGGCGTTCGTCTGGTTCGCCCTGGCCGGTTCCGCCGTGGCCGCCACCCTCGTCTACTCCCTCGGCTCGGCCGGACGCTACCCCTCGCCGGACCGGATGGTGCTCGCCGGCGCGGGCGTCGGCGCCGCCCTCGCCGCGTTCGTCACCACCGTGCTCCTGCTGGACGGGCAGGCCTTCGACCGCTACCGGTTCTGGGTCATCGGCTCGCTCGCCGGCCGCGGCCTGAACCTGGTGTGGCAGCTCGGACCGTTCATCCTCGCCGCCGCCGTCGTCGCCCTCGGACTCGGCCGTGGTCTCAACGCCCTCGCCCTGGGCCAGGACACCGGTCAGGTGCTGGGCGTCAACGTCACCGCGGTGCGTGTCGCCAGCGCCGTCACGGTGATCGTGCTGGCCGGGACGTCCACCGCGATCGCCGGCCCGATCGGCTTCGTCGGCCTCGCCGTGCCCCACGTCGCCCGCCTGCTCGTCGGCCAGGACAACCGCTGGGTGCTGCCCTACTCGGCGGTGCTCGCCGCGATCCTGCTGATCGCCACAGACCTGATCGGACGTCTGATCATCGCCCCGAGTGAGCTGGAGGTCGGCCTCGTCATGTCCTTCGTCGGTGCGCCGGTGTTCATCGCGCTGTGCCGTCGACGCCGGATGGGCCGGCTGTGAGCGGCGGGCAGCTGCTCGGGGTGGCGTCCGGCCGGATCGCGCTGCGGGTGCGCCCCCGCACCCTGACGGTCAGCACCATCCTGGCCGTCGGGGTGCTGGTCCTGGGCGTCTGGACGTTGATGACCGGTGACTATCCGGCCAGCCCCGGCGAGGTCGTACGCAGCCTGGTCGGGCACGGCCCGCCCGGCCTGGAGGTGATCGTCAACCGGTTCCGGCTGCCGCGACTGCTGATCGCGATCGCCGTCGGTGCGGCCCTCGGCGTCGCCGGGGGCATCTTCCAGAGCATCTCCGCGAACCCGTTGGGCAGCCCCGACATCATCGGTCTGACCACCGGGTCGGCCACCGGCGCGCTCGCGGTCATCCTGGTGTTCCCGCACGCCGCCGTCGGCGTCCCGGTCGGCGCGCTGCTCGGCGGACTCGTCACCGCCGCGCTCGTCTACCTGCTCGCCCTGCGCGACGGGTCGCTGGGCAGCCGGCTGGTGCTCGTCGGCATCGGCGTCACCGCGATCCTCGAATCGGTCAACGGCTACCTGCTCAGCCGCGCGTCCCTCGCCGACGCCCAGGCCGCGCAGCTGTGGATCGTCGGCAGCCTCAACGGACGCGGCTGGAGCTACGCGTGGCCGGTGTGGGCCGCCTGCGGGGTGCTGGTGCCCGTCGCGCTGGTGCTGGGTCGTCCGCTGGCGATCCTGGAGCAGGGCGACGACACCGCCGCGGCACTCGGCGTGCCCGTGCGACGCACCCGCCTGTCGCTGTTCGGCTGCGGCGTGGCGCTGACCACGACGGCCACCGTCGCCGCCGGCCCCATCGCCTTCGTCGCCCTCGCCGCCCCTCAGATCGCCCGCCGCCTGGTCCGCCGCGCCACCCCCTCGCTGGGCTCCGCGGCCCTCACCGGCTCACTGATCATGGTCGCCGCGGACTTCGCCGGCCAGCACCTGTTCGGACGAACCCAGCTCCCCGTGGGCCTGGCCACCGGCGCGATCGGCGGCGTCTACCTGCTGTGGCTGCTCTCCCGCGAATGGCGCACCCGATGACACGCCTTCCTGGATGACACGCCTTCCTGGACGGGACGCCTTCCTGGACGGGACGCCGTGCCCGAGGGACGGCGCCCGGCGGGCCCGTTCGCGCCCGGTGGTAACGGCCCGCGCCGTGGGGCCCCTGGATATGAGGTGGCGCACATCGTTGAGCCGTCCCCGTCCCGTGGCCGTGGGAGTCAGCGTGGGCGGCTGCCTCGGAGGAGCCGCCTGCTCCACGGGCTCGAGTGACCTGGTGGGTCACGACGGGACGCGGCGGATACGGATACTGGCGACAGCCCGTATTTCGTGACCGGGGATCGCACACTGGGAACCGGTGCGCGCAAGCGCTGATCGCCGGGTGGGCGCGCGCACCGCCCACCCGCGGACAGCCGGAGGTGAGGAAGCCCATGTTCGACCATTTCGTGCTCTCGGTACTGGGCGTCCCGCTGCTCACCCTGCTCGGCACCTGGCTGCTCGCCGAGCGTATCCGCCCCGATCTCGCCGCACCGGTGATCACCTGGTCGGCCGTGGTCGTCGCCGTGTCGAGCTTCGTCAACATCATCGCCTTCTCGCTCAAGGCGGCCGCGGAGACCTCCACCGTCGCCGACCTCGGCGACTGGTCCGATCAGGTCGTCCGCGCCGACACCCGTCACGTCGCCTGGGTGTCGGCCGTCGCCGTGGTGTGGACCGCCGTGGCGACCGCGTTCGTCGTCCACGGCTACCTGCGCTACCGCCGCGCCCTGCGCACCGCCTGGTCCACGGTGGACGGCCTGAGCTCCGCCGGTGTCGTCGCCGACGACACCGAGCCCACCTCTGGTGCTGGTGCCGGGGCTGGTGCCGGGGCCGGTCGGATCAGGGCCGGACGCGACCTCGGCGCCGCCTCCGGTTCCGACCTCGGTGTCGAGGTCGTGCTGGTGGCGGACCCGCGCGTCGAGGCGTTCGCGCTTCCCGGCCGCCCGGGCCGACACGGCCGGCCGGGCCGGGTCGTGGTCACCACCGGCCTGCGTTCCGCCGTCGACGCGGACATGCTCGAGGCGATCATCGCCCATGAACGCGCCCACCTCACCAGCCATCACCACCGCCTGGTCTGGCTCGCCCGCTTCGCCGGCCTCCTCCAGCCGATCCTGTGGCCGATGACCCGCAAGGTCGAGTACCTGATCGAACGCGCCGCCGACGAGGCCGCGGCCCAGGTCGTCGGCGACCGCGCGGACGTCGCCCGCGCCATCGCCCACGCCGCCCTCGCCGCCGTCGACCCCCTGACCTCCAGCTCCCACGACGGTCCGGACGCGCAGGCCCCCACCGCACGCGGCGTCTACCTGGCCATCAGCTCCCCACCACAGGTGGTTCCCCGCCGGATGGCCGCCATGACCCGTCCCCCCAGGTCTCGTCGCTGGCTGCTCGCCACCCCGCTCCTGCTCGCCGCCGGCACCGTCGTCTGGACCGGCGAATGCGTCTACGACCTGAACGAACTCCTCATCACCGCCAGCAGGGACGGCCGACGGCTTTGACGCTCCCCTGACGCTGCCGAATCGCGGCCATGATCACGGTATGCCGAGGGTTGTTCGAGGATGCGGGTGCCGCTGTACCGAACACCCCTCGGCATGGGACCGCACAACCCTCGGCAGGCGGCGAGGCGAGCGGCGTGCCCGTCCAGAAGCTGGTTGATCGTGACCAGGGGCGATCGACCCCTCGCGCGCAGGTGAAGGCGACGGGCCGGTGGGTTAGTCGGCTGGTGGGGCTGGGCGGTCGGCTGGTGGGGCTGGGCGGTCGGCTGGGCGGGCGTCGAGATCGGACAGCATCTGGCGGATGAGGTGCTCGTCCCGCTTGGACAGGGAGCCGAGGAAGCGACTCAGGACGATCTCCCGGTCGGGTTCGCCGTCGATGATCTGGTGGAGGCGGCGGACCGCGAGGCCCGGCTCGTCGGCGACCGGTCGGTAGGCGAAGGCGCGGCCCGCGCGCTCCCGTTCGACCAGGCCCTTGTCGTACAGGCGGGTCACGATGGTCAGGACGGTCGTGTAGGCGAGGTCGGAGCCGACCAGCGGCTGGATCTCCCGCGGTGTCAGGGGGCGGCCGGCGGCCTGCAGAAGCCGCATCACCGAACGTTCGAGGTCACCCGACGGTCGCTTCGCCCGTACCATCCGTCCTCCGCCCGACCATCATGGGCCGACACCCCTGCTCTCCCGAGCTTCTCATGATCACCTGTGCGTCACCTGTCAGCCTCCACCGTTCGTGGGCGGAAAAGTCAACAGTCGCATCGGCGAGAAGTATCGCCAGGACGCGGACCTGCGCATCCGCTCCCGGCCTTGGGTCCCCGGCGCCCGTGTGTGACGATGTGCCAGGACCGCGTCCGTACCGGACGCGAACACGGTGCGGCGAAGTCAGCAGGACCGCGTCCGTACCGGACGCGAACACGGTGCGGCGAGGTCAGGACGATCCGCGGGGTCCAGAGAGCAGGAGGACGGGATGTCGTCGCAGGGCGGGCCGGCCGGCGATGGATCCTTCGAACGGGCGATGACCGCCTACTACCTGCAGCCCGACGGTGCGCGCGTGCCGTTCACCGCGACGCTCGGCTTCGACCGGGCCGACCCGTACGCCGTGCGCCTGCGCCTGCGCACCACCGACATCCGCACGGTGACCTGGACGTTCGCCCGCCAGCTGCTCATCGACGGGGGTCGTCGTCCCGCCGGGGTGGGTGCGGTCGAGGTGCGCCCGGCCTTCCACGGCGAGAGCCGGCTGCTCGCCCTGTCGTTCACCTCCGCCGCCGGCCGCGCCGAGGTGCAGCTTCCCTACCCGACGGTCGTCGCCTTCCTGCGGGACGCCTACGAGGCCGTCCCCCCCGGCGCCGAGGGCGACCACGTCGACTGGAACGCCGAACTGGCCCGTCTACGTGGAGAAGTCGAGTAGTAGCGCCGTGTATCCCAGTTGTCCATGGCGCGGTGCCGCCGAGATCTCAGCGGCGATCCGCGCCTGCTGGGCCACCTTCCTCACCGACACCGGTCTCACCCTGCGCCCCGCCCGGTAGTCCGCCCCGCCTGGTAGCCCGTCCCGCCCTTGAGACCGCTGCGCATGTCGAGGCCGGCCGCGGTCACGGCGCCCAGAACGCGCAGGGTGCGGGTGCGTTCGGTGGCGGTGCCGACCAGGCTGACGAGGATGTCGGTGGCGCCCAGGGCGGCGTAGGCGGCGAGGTCGGCGACGACGGTGTTCTCGTCGCCGACGACGGCGATCGCGCCGGGCCCGGCGAATCCGTCGCGGTCGAGTGCGCCGCGGTAGGAGGGCAGCCGGGCGTAACCGTCGTACTCGACGTCCAGGCCGGTGCGCACCCGTTCCGGTTCGGCGGTGACCGCCACCGGCAGTCCCACGACGACCCGCGGCGTCGGACGGCCCGAGGCCCGGGCGGCCGCGCCGATGCGCGGCACCACGTGATCACCGATGGTGCGGGGGCCGGCGAGGAAGGTGATGGTGCCGTCGGTGCGCCGTCCGGCCAGGTCCAGCATCGCCGGGCCGAGCGCGCCGAGAAGCACCGGGACGCGGGCCGTCGCACCCGGCACGGCACTGTCCGTGGCCTGGGAGCCTGGCCCGGTGGCACCGGGAGCGGCGCGGCCCGACAGGATCGGCAGCAGGGTGTCCAGATGTGCGCGCAGCGCCGCGACCGGCCGGTGGAACCGCTGGCCGTAGACCTCCAGCAGACCGAGGTGGCTGACCCCGAGGCCGAGGGTGAACCGTCCGTGCGCCGCGGCCTGCGCGGTGAGTGCCTGCGCGGCCAGCACCCGCGGGTGACGCGGCTGGACGACCACGACGGACGTTCCCAGCTCGACACCGGGTACCTCCCGGGCGATCGCGGTCAGCACACCGACCGCGTCGTAGCCGTACCCCTGGGACAGCCACGCGGTGGGCACCCCGGCGGCGGCGACCGCCCCGGCCGCCGCGACGAGATCATCGACAAGGTTGCCGGAGCTGGGAGTGCCCAGCCCGGCGGCGAGGTTCACACCGATACGGATCACGCGACCCAGCCTCGTCCGACCCGCCACCGCGAACCAGGAGCCCACCGATGGTGCAAGTGACAGTGACAGGCTCCGCGGCCCGGCGGCGCGAGCTGGGTGCCTGCCTGCGCGCCTACCGCCACCTGATCGAACCCGAGAGCGTCGGGCTGCCCGGTGGCGGTCGGCGCCGCACCCGCGGCCTGCGCCGCGAGGAGCTGGCCGCCCTGGCTGGCGTCAGCCTCACCTGGTACACCGGGTTGGAACAGGGCCGGGTGACACCGTCCGGGCAGGTCCTCGACGCGGTGGGTCGGGTCCTGTCCCTGGACGCGGTGGGCCGCGCGCACCTGCGCCGTCTCACCGCGCCGCAACCACCCCTCGCCCATGACGGGGACGCGTTGGTGGGGCTGCTGCGGACCTGGCCGGTCACCCCCGCGGCGTTGCTCGACGGTCGGCTCGACGTGCTCGCCACCAACGCGGCGTGGAACCGCGTGTTCGGCGATCCCGGCGACCACGAGCCGGCCACCCGCCACGTGCTCTGGCTGCTGGCCATGACGTCCGCCCCGGTGGCCGCGCTGCTGCCGGCACTGGCCCGGCAGTTCCGGATGGCCGCGAACCTGCACGCCGACGACGCGCGGATCACCGAGATCGGCCGGCTGCTGCGGGCCGACCATCCGAGGCTGCGACCGTGGTGGGACTGCCGCGGCGTCGGCGCGTTCGGTCACCCGTCGCTGCGGCTCGACGGCCAGCCGGCCACCGCCCATCTGCTGCGTCCCGCCGGCGGGACCGCCAGCTCGATCCTCGTCCTGGCCCCCGCCGTGTGAGCCGCGGCGGGGACGTGTTCACAGCCAGCCGCGTCGGCGGAAGAGCACGAACAGGATCGTCATGGAGATCAGGAGCAGGGCCAGGTCCACGGCGAAACCCCAGTCCTCGCCGTTGCCGGGGAAGGGCACGTTCTGCCCGAAGAAGCCGGTGACCAGCGTCGGTACGGCGATCACCGCCGCCCAGCCGGTGAGCTTCTTCATGACCAGGTTCATCTGGTTGCTCTGGATGGTCAGGTTCGTGTCCAGCACCGAGGTGATCAGATCACGCAGGCTGTCGGCCCATTCGGTGACGCGCAGAACATGGTCGTGGACATCCCGGTAGGACGCGACCAGCCCGTCGGTGACGAGTCCGACCTCCGGACGCATCAGCGCGGACAGCGCGTCGCGCATCGGCACCACCCGGCGCCGCAGCAGCACCAGGCTCTTGCGCAGCTCGAAGCTGCGCCGGTGGACGGCCTGCTCCGGTGTCCGCTCGTCGAACAGCATGTCCTCGAGGTCCTCGCTGGCGTCGTCGAGGACCTGCGCGGCCGCGAGATACCCGTCGGCCACCTCGTCCACCAACCCGTGGACGAGGTGGCCGACACCGTGCGCGGCCAGCATCCGCCCGTCCCAGCGCCGGGTGACGGCATCCATGTCGAAACCATCGTCCGGGCGGACGGTGACCAGGGTTCGCCCGGCGATGAAGGCCGAGATCTCGTGGCTGGTGAGCTCCCCGGTGGACGCGTCGACACGCACCGCGTAGGTGTTGAGGAACAGGTGGGACGGATACCGGTCGAACTTCGGCCGTTCGCCCGCGGCCAGCGCGTCCTCGACGGCGTGCGCGTCCAGCCGCAGTTCGTGCGCGACCAGGCGTACCTCGTCCGGTCCCGGGGCGCACAGATCCACCCAGACGATGACGTCGTCCTGCTCGCGGTAGCGATGCAGCTCGGTGAGCGGAAAGTTCTCCTCGGCCAGGACCCCGGACCGCCAGGCCCGTGTCCCCGTCCGCACCGGCGTTACCGTCACGGCCATCGTTCTCCTCGCCTCGATCCCTCGACCCCGCCCACGCCCCGACCGGTCCGCGCCCCCCGCCCGACCGGTCCGCGCCCCCCGCCCGACCGGTCCGCGCGCCCCGCCCGACCGGTCCGTGCGACCGGTCCGTGCGACCTGCCGCGCCGCCGGTGCGGCCCGTCCGCGGCATTCGACCCGCCAGCCGTGTCACCCGCTGGGGGTGTTGTCCGACTATGCCTGTGGACCGCATTACCCGGCTGTCGCCCCGCAACTCGCCCGCGGCTGTGACCGGGAAACGTAGCGCGCGGGCCCCGTCCTTCAGGGCGGGGCCTGCGCGTCAACTCGGCTGCCAGAATGACCGGGGAATCGTGTGTTCTGTCAGGTGTGGGAAGTCGGGTGGTGAAGCGGG
>NZ_JALKFW010000121.1:0-268 GCF_023243055.1 Frankia sp. AgPm24
GGGCGCGGGTGCTGGTGGTGGGGGCTGGGGCGGTGGGGTTGGCGACGGTGCTGGCGTTGCGGGCGTTCAGTGAGGCCGGTGCGGTGGCGGTGGTGACCGGGGGTGGGGCGTTCGCGGCGGGGATGGCGGCCCGGTTCGGGGCGTCGTCGGTGGTGGGGTCGGCGGCGGCGGTGGCGGGGGTGCGTCGGGTGACGCGGGCGGTGCGGGTGGCGCCGCGCGGCGGCGAGGATTTTCTGCTGGGTGGGGTCTGTCGCGTTTACACCTCTCC
>NZ_JALKFW010000122.1:0-267 GCF_023243055.1 Frankia sp. AgPm24
CCTTAAGAAAGTTGGGTATTTTAGTGGTCATTTCTGGGAACAAGTTGAATTACCATTTTATTCTAAAAATGGTTTGTTACTAAGCTTATGTACTGTATCTACTTTGTTTAAGCTTAATCAAATTGTAACAATCCATGATGCAGCATTTGCTGCAAATTCTATCAACTTTACATGGATATTTTCCACTTGGTATAAAATTTTGTCAGTTGGTTTAGGTAAAATTGCGAAAAAAATTCTTACAGTGTCCAATTTTTCTAAGCAAGAATT
>NZ_JALKFW010000123.1:0-256 GCF_023243055.1 Frankia sp. AgPm24
GAAACGTAGCGCGCGGGCCCCGTCCTTCAGGGCGGGGCCTACGCGTCAACTCGGCTGCCAGAATGACCGGGGAATCGTGTATTCTGCCAGGTATGGGAATTCGGGTGGTGAAGCGGGCGTACCGCTACCGTTTCTACCCGACCCCCGACCAGGTGGAGAACCTCGCGAAAACGTTCGGCTGTGTCCGCTACGTGTACAACCGGGCACTTGCCGAACGGCACCGGGCGTGGTCCCAGGAACAGCGGCGGATCAGCCA
>NZ_JALKFW010000124.1:0-248 GCF_023243055.1 Frankia sp. AgPm24
GGGGGGGGGGCGGGGGGGGGGGGGGGCGCGGGGGGGGGGGGGGGCCGCCGGGGCGCGCGGGGGGCGCGCGGCGGGGGGGGGGGGGGGGCGACGGCCGCGCCGACGGCGACCGACGAGCGGTTTCCGCACCTCTACGGCCCGATCGATGCCGGGGCAGTGGCGGTGGTGGTGCCGTTCCCGCCGGAGCGGGACGGCACCTTCCGCATGCCGGCCACTATCTGGTGACCATCGGCGCACGGTCGCGGGAG
>NZ_JALKFW010000125.1:0-248 GCF_023243055.1 Frankia sp. AgPm24
GGTGGACGCCGAGCTGGCCAAGGCTCCGATCCCGGTCTACCCGGCCACCGCGAAACTGCCGAGCTGGAAAATCGGCAACGCGGTCGCTGCGCTCTTGGACGCCGTGGAACTGGACGATTTCCCGGATCCAGTACCGCAGGAAACCTCCCGCCGGGAAGGGTTCATCGGCCTGCCCGAGGCCTTCCGGATGATCCACCGGCCGGCCGATGCGGGGCAATGGCAGCAGGCCCGGGAGCGCTTCCGGTACC
>NZ_JALKFW010000126.1:0-242 GCF_023243055.1 Frankia sp. AgPm24
GTGCCTGATCGGTAACCGTTGGGCGTGCGGCAATAAGCCAGTCGAGCAGGGCAACGTGGATCGCCATGAAGATTGGGTTACCGGGGATCTCCGCCAGCACGCGGTGGAAATCAACGTCTGAACGAATGAATGCCGCGTTGTTATCCAGCGACTGACTGTTGATTTCCAGTGCTTTTGCCAGCAAATCGATTTGCTCATCGGTGGCATGTTCAGCCGCATAGCGCACCAGACTGGATTCAAAG
>NZ_JALKFW010000127.1:0-238 GCF_023243055.1 Frankia sp. AgPm24
TTCCTGATCACCGACGGCCAGACCTTCAACGGCCAGACGGTCAGCGGAATCGGCATCGCCAAGGCGGCGCAGCTGTACTGGTCAGCCCAGGTGCTGCTGACCTCCAATGCGACCTACGCGACCTTGGGCAAGGCCTTGAACACGGCTTGCCAGAACAATGTCGCCAACAATGTCGCCGGCACGACGGCGGCCAACTGCACGCAGGTGGCCAACGCGGTCAAGGCGGTGGGCATCAAGT
>NZ_JALKFW010000183.1:0-94646 GCF_023243055.1 Frankia sp. AgPm24
AACGCCCTACCGGCCGCCGCTTGACATCACTCACCGTGACCAGGCGCCGGAAAGGAACTACTGAGGCGCTGCACTAGCCGTAGACCGGCAGGCAGCCTGTCGCCATGAAGGTGGGCGGCTGCGGCACGGCGAACGGCTCGGGCGCGGAGCCGTAGTCGTCGTCGTCGGCACCGAGGAGCGCATCCTCGACGCGATGGAAGAAGCTGCGGTGCCGCCTTTTCTCGGTGACGTGGTCGGCGTACCGGACTTTCGCCTCCTCGGTCATCGCCTGGCTCCACAGGCTGGCCAGGGTCCGCGCGTCGCCCCGCATCGCGGTACTGAGATTCGTGTCGCTTCCCTGCTCGGTGGTCACGCTGTTGCGGAAATCCGTGGCGTAACGGCCCTGCCAGTGGCGCAGTGCGGTGGTCGCGGCGGTGTCCCGCTTTCCGCGGAACGTGTCGACGTTGTCGGCCAGGCCCCACAGCCGTCGGGCCAGTTCAAGAGCACCGTCGAAGTCGAAGACCACATGCTGGCCGCCGTGCACATCCATGGTGGGCCCCCGATCATCAGTGGACTGTCCGAGGAATTGTAGGGCGCGCGGCAACGTGGCGCTCCCGGCCGGTTGAGAGGATCGTCGTGGCTACCAGTTCCGCGGATCCCGAGGACCTGGGCACCTATGTCACGGATGCCACCGCGGCTCGTACGACGCTGTCGACGGCGGCGGCCGGTGTGCGGGCCTACTACGACGAGGTGGTGGCCCGGTTCGGAGCGCGGTACAGCCTTGAACATCCGGATCTGTGGGCGAAGCTCAGCACGCATCTGGCCGATGCCGAACAGCGGGATCTTTTCGTCGGGACGGTGAAGGACGCGTTCGTCGCCGCGGACCGGGGTTCGGCGGGCACGGCCGCCGGCACGGTCACGGTCGAGGACAGCCGGATCGCCGCCGGGCTGGCGGCGGCCGGTGCCGGCTCGCTGCCGACGACCTCCCTGACCGTGGACGCCCCGCACCTGCTGGCCCACACCCCGGACAGTGGTTTCGCCGCCGATCCGGTGTGTACCGCGAACGGCAACCTCGTCGAACAGGAACTGGATCTTCCGCTGCCGGGTCGGGCGGCGCCGGCCAGCTGGCGGCGGACCTACAACTCCCGCGCCCATGATCGGCCCGGCGCGCATGGCCGTGGCTGGTCGAGCTGGGCCGATGCGGTGCTGGACGTCGGTGAGACACAGATCGAGTGGCACGACCCGGAGGGCGTCCGCGCCGTGGTGGCCCGTCCCGGTGCGGATCGGCCGGCGGAACTGCCGTTGCCGGGCTCGGTCCTGTACGCCGACGGCGCGGGTTTCCGTCTCACCCGTGGGCCGGGGGAGACCTGGTGGTACGACGCGGCCGGCCGTCCGGTGCGGGTGCGGGTCGACCGTTCGGAGCTGCTGCTCACCTGGTCCGACTCCCGGTTGAGGCGGCTGTCGTATCCCCGTTCGGGCCGGTTCCTCGAGCTCGACTGGGACGAGACCCGCGGCCTGATCACGATGGTGCGGGCCAGCGATGGCCGCCAGGTGCGCTACGGCTATGACGAGCACGCCAACCTGGTCGCCGTCGACGGCGGCCCGCAGGGCTCCCGCCGCTACCACTACGCCGACGAGACCAGCACGTCCACCAGCACCGGCTCTGGCCGGGGCCCCCTCGGCGAGATCGTGGACGCCGATGGCGTGGTGCTGGCCCGGACCACCTTCGACGAGGCCGGCCGGGTCCTGACCCAGCTCAGCCCCGAGGGCCGTCTCGTCGAGTTCGCCTACCGGGAGGGTCATCGCACGCTGGTCACCGATGCGGCGGGCGGGGCGATCAACGAGTACCGCCACGACTCCGCGGGCCGGCTGGTGACCGTCATCGACGACGCGGACCGCCCGTTCCGCCGGGTGTTCGACGACGCCGGGCGGCTGCGCGGAATCGAGGAACGTTCCGGCGCCCGCTGGACGATGGACTACGACGACGCGGGCAACCTGATTCACCGGGCCGGGCCGTGCGGCATCAGCGAACGCTGGTCGTGGGACGCCCTGGCCCGCCTGACCAGCCACACCGACCCGCGCGGCTATCGGACCCGCTGGATCTACGCCGGCACCGCCCACACCCCGGTGGAGATCGTCGACGCGGCCGGCGCCCTGACCAGGATCACCGTCAACGACGACGACCTGCCGACCTGCGTCGTCGATCCGGACGGTGTCACCACCCGGTTCCGCTGGGACGACGACGCCCAGCTCATCGACAGGCGGATCACCGGCGGCGGACGGACCAGCCTGCGCTACGACGCGGCCGGCCGGCTCGCCGCGATCACCGGGCCGGCGGGCCAGACCCGCGGCTGGGAATGCGACGACGCCGGACGGGTGGTACGCGAACATGGCCCGGACGGGGCGGGTAGCGCACACCACTACACGCCCGCGGGCCGTCCCGACGGCTACGTCGACCCCGCCGGTGGACGGTGGGCGTCGACGTACGGCCCGCACGGGCGGGTCGAGCAGGTCACCGACCCGTTGGGTTCCACCCTCGGCTTCGCCTACGACCTGTTCGGCAACACCACGCGGATCGTCGCCCCCGACGGCCAGACCTTCCACTTCGACCACGACGGTCTGGGAAGGCTGATCGCCTCACGCGATCCCGCCGGTGCGACGTTCCGCCGCGACTACGACGCCGACGGCCGTCCGACCGTCGAAACCGACGCCGACGGCAACGCCTGGCAGGTCGACCACGACGAGGCCGGACGGCCGACCCGGCGCACCAGCCCGGACGGACGGGCCTGGCAGCGCACCTACGACCCGGCCGGCGCCATCCTCACCGAAACCGACCCCGCCGGTGCCACCACCGGCTACGAGCACGACCCCCGCGGACGGGTCGTGGCCATCACCGACCCCCTCGGCAACCGACGCACCCTGGAATGGACGCCCGCCGGCCGCCTCGCCGCCACCACCACGCCACTGGGCCGCCGTGAGATCTACGGCTACGACCGGGCCGGCCGCTGGGTGCGGACCACCAGCCCGTCCGGGGCACGCACCCTCTACCGCCGCGACGACGCCGGCCGGTTGACCGCCCTGGTCACCCCCGCTGGCCGTGAGACGACCTGGGAGTACGACGCCCACGGCCGGGTCATCGCCATCACCCGGCCGGGCCAGCGGCGCACCACGATCGAACACAACCCGCTCGGTCTCCCGATCACCGTCACCGACGGCACCGGCGCCGCCCGCCGCTACACCTACGACGCCCGCGGCGCCCTGACCAGCGCCACCGACCCCCTCGGCGCCACCACCCGCTACGAACACAACACCCGCGGCCAGCTCGCAGCCTGGACCGACCCCCTCGGCGGCCGCCACCACCTGCACTACGACCAGGTCGGCCGCCAGACCGGGATGACCGACCCGCTCGGCCGCACCACCACGCTCACCCGAGACCACAATGGCCGCGGTCAGACGGTGCGCCATGCGGACGGCACCGGGACGCGCTGCTGGTGGGATTCCGCTGGCCGGCTGACCGGGCGTGGCCTGCCGGACGAGGCGACGCCGCGGCTTCGCTACCTCCACGACGCAGCCGGTCGGCTCACCAGCGTGCAGGCGACGGGGGAAGGAGGTCCCACCGGCTCGCGCGATGTCACGGGTTCGCAAAGCACCATCGGGTCGAAGGACGCAGCGGCCTCGCGGGTCGCTACGAGTCCGGACGTCCAGGTGTCGCTGGAGTACGACCATGCTGGACGGTTGACCTCCCGCACCACCGCCGCGGGCCGGCTCGAATGGGCCTACGACAGCGACGGATGGTGCGTGAGCGTCGGCCGGGCCGGCACCACACCGGTGCGCTACGAGCACGACGACAACGGACGCCTTCGGGCGGTGGCGCATCCGGCGTTGGGCCGCCGCGTCATCGAGCGGGACCTGGACGGGCGAACCGCCACGCGCCCCGGCCGGACCGTGGAACGCGACGGTGCCGGTCGGATCACCCGGGTGGTCGACCCCGGCGGGGAACTGCGGTTCGGCTACGACCTGGCCGGCCAGCTCGTCACGGCGCAGGGGCCGTGGGGCCACTGGGCCTTCACCTGGGATCCAGGGGGACGGCTGATCGCCGAGGACCGCGGCGATCCCGAGGGCGTGATCCGTTCCACCTACGATGCCACCGGTCGCCTGCTTGAACGTCGGGTCGGCGACGCTCCCTCGACGACGTATGGCTACGACGCCACCGGACGGCGGCGAACGGAGGATGGGCCGACCGGCACGGTCCACTACGACTGGGATGCGCTGGGCCGGCTCCGCGGGCGTCGACGGGAGCCAGTCGACCCGCGGGCTGCGGCCCGGTCCGACCGACTCGTGGTGGATGCCCTCGGGGATCCGCTCGAGGTGAACGGCCAGCGTGTGCTCTGGGATTCGGTGGCCTGGCCGGGCCAGGCACACGCCGTGGGCGACCGAACCTACGTCCGGGCCGGGTCCGCCATCGGTGTGGTCGGCATGACCGACGGCGGTGCGACCGGCAGCGGCTCGGGGGCGGCCCGGTCCGCTGGTGGGCACTGGCTCGATCTCGACTGGCAGGGCTCGCCGGCGAAGCACGACCCGTGGGGTCTGCCGATCACGGCAGGCCCCGGTGCCGGCCTGGCTTCCGGCATCGGCCCGGTTGTGGGCGACTCCCGCCATGGTCTCGCGGACGCGCCTGCGGATGCACCGGGCCTGGACGGAGTACTCGGCTACCACGGTGAGCTGGTCCTCGGCGATCTGGTCTGGCAACGCGCACGCGTTCTCGACCCGCAGACCCGTTCTTTTCTGTCGCCTGATCCGCTCGCGAACATTCCCGGCATGCCGGGCCAGGCGAACCCCTACCATCACGCCTGGAACGACCCGGTCGGAATGGTCGACCCGACGGGATTGCGTCCCCTGACCGACGCGGAGTACAACGGCTACCGCAACCAGGCCGGCAGGGGCATGTTCGAGAAAGCCTGGGACAATATCAGGGCGGATCCGTGGGGGAGTCTCGGCGCCGCCGCGGTCATCGGTGCCGGCGTCGGGCTGATGTTCGTGCCGGGCGGCCAGGCGGCCGGTGTCGGAATACTCATCGGCGCCGGCAGCTCAGCCGCACTGGGCCTTGTCACCGGTAATTTCGACCCTCGCACCATCGCCGCCACCGGAATCGCCGGCGGCATCGGTGGCGGTGCTGTCGGTGGTCTCGCAAAATCGGGATTCTCCGCTGTAACGAGCAACGCTGTCGGCGGCGCGGCCCAGGACATCGCCATCCAGGGGGCCAGCCACCCAGGGCACTTCAACTTCGGTGAACTCGCCTTCAGCACCGCCACCGGCGGCCTGGCCGGGCGGTTCGGTACCACTGGGCGGTTCGGTGCCGGGAGCTACGCAGCCCGCAGCGAAAGCCTTATAGCCTCCACCTCCACCTCGATGACCCCGCAGCTCCGTATCTACCGAGGATCCAACCTTATCCTCGACGAATTATCTGTCGACCAGACAGGCTACATCATGAGCGACGCTGCCAGAACATCCTGGGCTGAGACCGATGATATCGGCGCGGCTCTCGTGGCTTCCGAGAAGGCGCACTCTGAGGGTATTGCCACCTGGGGAGGAGAGGCATCCTATGTTGACGCGCACATCGAATTTGGTACTGAAATAAACGCTTTCGGAAAAAAATCAATGATTTCTTTCACGGCCGACCCGGACGTGGCGATGAGATTTGCCGATGGTGGAGCTGTGTATGCAACAACAGTAAATGTTGAAGATGTTATTATAGTGCCTAATTCACCAGACTCGGAGATCCTTGTCCGACACATGATCGGAGTTGAAAGATGGCGATAGTCGGTGCCGATGTCGTGGGGCACGAGGTCGATTACTGGCCGGCTGAAGTCCCCTTTGAAAGTGACGTTGAAGTGCGGAAATACGTGCCGAACGAGGATCTTTACTGGGCATCTCAGGGAAATATAAGAAGGGTTGTCGTAAAATATTTTCATCTTCCGCCGATCTATTATTTGATGCACTGGAACCGAGGCGTCGAACTCGCCGGACTAGACGCGAAAGTTGCAGCGGGCAGGGCGTGCAAGGAGGATTTTTCCGGTGCAATTTTGGCCGAGGTGGTGGGCTATATTTGTCGGTTCTGTGATGCGAGGCTGCGGGCTGCGCTCGCCGATGGTGGTAACCCGATTCTCAGTGATGACATGTCCGTACGTATGAGCACTCACGAGTTTGTCGAGAAATGCCCGGTCTGTCATCATCAGATTATGAGGAATGTCGTCGAATTTCTTCCACGGCTTTGATCGTGATGGCGTTGTATCGAGTCGCTTCAAGGTTGAAATCCAGTGGGGCGGCAGAGGTTGGACGCTGTCAGGTTAGGTGCTGCTCGGACTCCTGGTAGCCGGCCAGAGTGGAGTTCTGTGTGGTAACCCTGATGTAGATGGTAAAATGTCCGGCTGCCTTCTTCTGCTCGCCGATGAAGTGAACCGAAATCACAGATATTTCCTAGAGGGCGGAAGGAAGGTTCATTGCGGCGATAGTTCCAGGGTTTTCCGATTCTGCAGGGTCGGGTGGTGGCGGTGGTGGCAAGGTGTGTAACGCGGAAATTCTTAGGAAGCTGCGAGTGATTCGGGGGAGTGTCTCTTCAGATCGGGTCGGAATCGATGATTCTTACTCGGCCCTTGAGGCTCTGACTTGCTTGCTTGCAAATGTGGCCCGCTCGGACGACCATGCCCTCCATGGCATGGTCAATGATATCGCGATACTTAGATAATAATATCGCGATAATTGGATTTGGTCCTCCGCTCGAGGATCAGAAACTGGCTGTGCTCGAGGTCCTCATAAAAGCGGAAGCAATTGTTGAACGTTACCGCTGAGCTGGAAGCGAGCACCTGTCGCGCGTGATTGCGGCCTGGAGGATGCTCGGTTCGGGTGGCAGAAGGTTGAGGAGATGGTCGCAGCTGATGCGTGGGAGCGGCATGTGACGGGGGCGATCACACGATGATCATCAGGGTGCGGGCGGTCGCGATGGGCGGCGGGGCGTGGGACCTGTCGGTGGAGGTCCGGGCGGACGCGACCGTGCGGGAGCTGGGTACGGCGCTGTTCGGGCCGCTCGGCGAGTTCGGGCTGGTGGTGGAGGGCGAGTCGTTCGGGCCTGAGGTGCCGGTGGCGATCTGCGGGATCGTCGATGGCGTCGAGGTGGCGCCGGCCGAGCCCGTGGCCAGGTACGGCTCCGAGCACCGCAAGGCCCTGGCCGGGCCAGGTGCGGCCAGCCTGCCGGCCGGCGGTGGTTCCGGGTGGGTGCCGACGATCGGGCCGGCCGGCGGCGGTGGTTCCTGGCGGGTGCCGATGATCGAGCTGGAGGGCGGTGGCGTCGTGGCGGCCGGGTCGGCGATGGACCTGTGGGCCCCCGTGCCGCAGCCCCGCGCCGAACTGACCGCTCGCGCCGAGTCGGCCGCTCGCGCCGAACTGGCCGTTGCGCTGCCCAGGGTGGCGTCCACGTCGTACCTCGCGGAGTGGGAACTGGTGGTTGTCACCGGCCCGGGCGCCGGGTCGCGGCTGGCGGTGCCGCGGGGGCAGACGGCGTCGCTGGTCGTCGACCCGTTCGACGGGCCGCTGGTCGAAGTCGGCAGCCATCAGGAGGCGGCGGCCGGGCTCACCGTGGCGGGCGACGAGGTCACCTGCCGGTGGGCGGTCGACGAACTGACCGTGGACGGCGAGACCCCCGCGGACGACCAGGTCCTGCGCCCCGGCGCGGTGCTCGCGATCTGGGGCACCGTCGCGCGCCTGACCCGCGTGGGCGCTGCGGT
This sequence comes from Frankia sp. AgPm24, assembly GCF_023243055.1. Taxonomy (NCBI): domain Bacteria; kingdom Bacillati; phylum Actinomycetota; class Actinomycetes; order Frankiales; family Frankiaceae; genus Frankia; species Frankia sp. AgPm24. Next base: position 7,761 of record NZ_JALKFW010000183.1, read on the forward strand.
GACCCGGTCGGGCCAGGCGCTGGGCGCACCGACCAGGCACCGCCCGACCGTGCCGTTCCACCGCACCGCCCGTCCGATGCCGCCGCGGGCGCCGGACGTCGTCGCGCTGCCGCCGACGCCCCGGGAGCCGGGCCGGGCGAGCCCGTTCAACTGGGCGTCCCTGGCCGCGCCGCTGGTCCTCGCCGGCCTGCTGTTCGCCATGACCAGGCAGATGATCTACGCGCTCATGTCCGCGCTGGGCGCGATCATCGTCGTGTTCTCGTTCGTGGAGAGCCGGCTGCGTCGCCGCCGGGAGGTGCGCCGCGGGGCCGCCGAGCAGGCGGCGGAACTCGTCGCGTTCGACACCAGGCTGGACGAGGCGCGACACCAGGAGCTGCGGCGCCGCTGGGATGTCACACCGACGGCCGCCGACTGGGTTCACCTGGCCGACCAGCTGGGTGCGGCCCTGTGGGAGCGCGGTCCCACCGACAGCGACTTTCTGGACGTCTTCGTCGCCGTCGGGCACCTGGACTGGCGTCCACCGGTCGAACGGGGAGACCAGGCCGGCGCTGAGATCAGGCAGCGGGTGGCCCGTTCGGGGGGTCTGGTGTCCGTCCCGCTGACGTTCAGCCTGGACCGCGGCGAGCTCGTGACGCTGCGCGGACCGCGGCCGGACGTGCTGGGCCTGGTTCGCGCGGCGATCTGCCAGGCGTGCTGCGCGCAGGGGCCCGCTCACCTGCGGATCGGCCTGCTGGTCGAGGACACCACCGACTGGGAGTGGCTCAAGTGGCTCCCGCATCTGCGCGACGACACGACCGGGGATCCGCGGGTGCGGTGCATCGACGCCGCCGCCGACCCGCAGCGCGCCTTCGACGAGGCCGCCGCCTGGCTGACCGGCGCCAGCGCCGGCGGCGGTGCGGGCGCCGGTGCGGGCTCCGCCGGCCCGCCGACGCTGCCCCGTCGGCCGGACGGCACGTCCTCCGAGCGGACGCACGCGGTCCGCACCCTGCTGATCGTCGACGGCCCGCGGCTGCGACCCGGATCCAGCCTCGCCTTCCGCCGGGCGCTCGCCGCCGACGCGTCGGCCATCATCGTGGACGCCCCACCCCCCAACCTGACCACCACCCTGATCGAGTTCGGCCCGGACGACACCCTCACCCAGGCCGACATCAGGACCGGTCGGGTCACCTCCGGCGCGCATCCGGCACCGCTCGACGCGGACGACGCCGACCACTGCGCGCGGATGCTGGCACGCCTGGACGATCCGCTGGTCGCCGAGCGCCAGGCGCCGCTGCCGACCCAGGTGCGGCTGGCCGACCTCGTCCCGTTCGATCTGGCGCAGCCGTCCGACCGGCTTGGCGAGGCCATCCGCATGCACTGGGCGATGGCCCGCCGTGACCCCGGCAGCCTCGCGATCGCGGTGGGCCTCGGTGAGGACGGGCCGTTCGAGCTCGACATCGTCCGCCACGGCCCGCATGGCCTGCTCGGTGGTGCGACCGGATCCGGCAAGAGCGAACTGCTGAAGATGATCGTCGTCGGTCTGGCGACCCGGTACTCACCCGACCAGGTGATCATCGGCCTGTTCGACTTCAAGGGCGGCACGTCGTTGCAGGAGCTCACCCGGCTACCGCACTGCGTCGGCCTGGTCAGCGACACCGACCTGCACGAGGCCGCACGGGCCCTGCGCTACCTGCGCACCGAGCTGCTGCGCCGCGAACGGCTGCTGTTCGCCCGCGGCGCGCAGAAGATCGAGCAGATCGCCGACGAACTGCCCCGACTCATCGTGATCATCGACGAGTTCCAGATCCTCGCCGACGAACTCCCCGACGAGCTGGCGACCATCATCGACCTGACCAAACGGGGCCGTTCGCTCGGCGTCCACCTGCTGTTCGCGACGCAGAGTCCCGCCTCGGTGCGCAACTACGACGAGATCAAACGCAACACCCAGCTGCGGATGACCCTCAAGCTCCTCGACGTCGAGGACTCGCTGCGTCTCATCGACCTGCCCGACGCCGCCCGGTTCACCACGTCCGGCCGCGGACTGGCCCGGATCGACAACCGGGTGCTCGCCTTCCAGGCCGGCTATCCCTCCGGCCCCGTCGAGGCCACCAAGGAGGACGCGGTCCGCCTCGCGCCCTTCACGCTGCTGCACGGCCTCGGCTCGGACGGCACCAACCTGGACAGCGCCAGCTCGAGCACCACAGGCCCGGGCAGCGTCAACCTGGGCGCTGCCAACCTGGGCGCTGCCGGCTCGGGCGGAGTGGGCCTGGGCGGCGCGGCCATCGCCGCCATCGGGGCCGGCAGCGGCGCCGGCGGGACGGGCGTCGCAGCAGGTGGGGCAGGTGGGGCAGGTGGAGCGGAGGGAGCGGGCGAGGTCGACGATCGGTCCGAGCTGGGCAGGTTGATCTCCGGCGTGTGGCAGGCCCACCGGTTGGCGTTGGGCTGGCGCCAGGTACGGCCGGTCGCGGACGTCTGGCCGCCGGCGCTGCCCGCCTCGTTGACGTTGGACGAGGTCTGGGCCCGGGCCCGGGCGGGTGAGGTGATCCCCGGAAACCCCGCCGGGCTCGCGGCGTACTTCGCCCGCGGCGACCGTCCCGACGAGTCCGAGCATGCCCGCCAGCCCACTGTCGCCTGGCATCTCGACGCCGGCAACCTGCTGGTCTTCGGTGCTCCGGGTGCCGGCGCCAGCACCGCGCTGACCTCGCTCGCGATCAGTCTCACCGCCGCGCTGCCGCCGACCGAACTGCACCTGTACGTGCTGGACTTCGCCGGCGGCGACCTGCGGGACCTCGCCGGGCTCCAGCACTGCGCCGGCAACGTCATCGTCGGCGACGAGCTGGAACGGCAGGCGAACCTGCTGGCCTTCCTGCGGGCCCGGATCGCCCGGCTGGGGGGTCTGGACGCGCCACGGCGGGCGGCCGAGGCCCAGTCGGTTCTGCTGATCGACAACCTGGGTGGCTTCCTGAACGCGCACGAGTCCGTCACGTCCAAGCAGGGGATCTCGGTACTGGAGGACTTCGCCGCGGTGATCGGCGCGGGGCCCGCGGCCAAGGTGGCGGTCGCCGCGTCCATCGTCGGTACCCGGGTGCGCAGTGAGATCGCCGCCCGCGCACCCCAACGGCTCGTGCTGCGCCTCGCCGACCGTAACGCCTATGGCGATCTCACCATCGGACGGCGGGCGATCCCCCGGGGCGAGCCCGGCCGTGGCCTGTGGACCACCGGCAACGACCTGCTGATGGAGGTCCAGGTGGCGATCCCGGGCATGGTCTCGCCGGCCTCGCCCCCGATCTGGGCGGACGGTGCCAGCGCCGGGGCCGGGCCGCGACGTGTCCGGGCCCTGCCCGCCGTCGTCGAACCGGACGACCTGACGGCGGACGGGGGTGCGCGCCGCGACGGTGACGTGCTGGTGCTTCCGGTCGGCCTCACCGTCGCGGGCGGCGAGGTCGTGCCGGCCTGCCTGGAACTGGCGGAAGCCAGCCCGGCGCTGGTGTACGGCCCGCCCCGCAGCGGCCGGAGCACACTGCTGTGTCGTCTGGCGCGGCTCGCCCGGGCCGGCCTGGGCGACACGGTGGCCATCTACGCGGCGGCCCCCGCGGATTCGCCGCTGACCGGCTGCTCGGCCGTTGACCGGGTCCGGGACCTCGACGCCGCGACCACGCTCGCCCAGCGGGCCGCCGGTGAGGACCGGCCCACGCTGCTGCTGGTCGACGACGTGACCCGACTCGGCGACAGCCTGAACGCCTTCCTCCAGGAACGCCACCCGCGGGTCCGGCTGGTCGTCACCGCGCGCATCGGCGAACTGCGCACCGCCGACTACACGTCGTCGGCGAGCCGGCTCAAGTCGGCGTCCACCCGTCTGGTGCTCGAACCGGAGCCGGGGGAATCCGATCCGATCAGCGGCCGGTACTTCACCTACCCACCGGGCGGACCCGGCCGAGGCCGGGGTTTCCTGCTCTCCGCCAGCGGCACCCGCTTCATCCAGACCTAGCCGGGACGGCCCTGCTCGGCTGGCTGGTCGATGAACGAGGCGATGCGTTCGCCGATCATGATGGCGGTGGCGGCGGGGCCGCGAGACGGGACGGTGGGCAGGATGGACGTGTCGGCCACCCGTAGCCCGCTGATGCCGTGCACGCGGCCCCGCTGGTCGACGACGGCCTCGGGGTCGTCCGCCGCGCCCATCCGGCAGCTGCCACTGGCGTGGATGGCGGTGGCCAGATGCGCCTTCATCCAGGTGTCGAGGGCGTCGTCGTCCTCGAGGGTGAGGCGGTCGAGTTCGCCGAGTTCGCCGAACAGGTCGGCGAACGGATGTGAGGTCAGCAGGTCGACGGTGACGCGCACGACCTCGCGCATCCGGGCGAGGTCGCGTCTGGTCGACAGGTAGTTGTAGTCGATGCGCGGCTGGGCCAGCGGGTCGGCCGAGACCGTGGTGATGGTGCCGCGGGCTTCCGCCTGCTGCAGGGCGATGGCGAGAAACAGTTCGTTGCGGTGCGCGGCCTGCTGGGCGAGCCGCCTGATCGACACCCCGCGCAGCGCGCGCAGCGTGGCCACCGGATGTCGGATCATCCGCGCCGTCGCGGTGTGGTCGCGGCCGACGGCGGCGCCGAGGCCGGCGATGTCGGCCAGCGACCGCAGCGACGGCATGATCTCCAGGTCCTCGCCGTAGGCGGCCGAACCGGAGGGGAAGTTGAGCACCGACTCGAACGCCGGCGACCCGGGCGTGACCGGGGGGATCGGACGCCGGGAGCGCCAGGTGAAGGACAGGTCCGGATGGTCGGTGAACCCCCTGCCCACGGCCGGCAGGTCGAGGATCACCGGGATGCCCGCGGCCTCGAGGTCCGCCCGGGAGCCGATACCGGACAGGGCCAGCAGATGCGGCGACATGATCGCCCCGGCGCTCAGCACCACCTCGCCGGCGGTGATGGTCCGCCGCTGGCCGCCGGTGTCGACCTCGACGCCCACCGCGACACGGTCGCGCAGCACCACGCGCAGGGCCCGGGTGTTCCCCAGCACCTCGAAGTTCGGCCGGTGGCGGGCCGGGTTCACGTAGGTGATCCCGGTGTTGAGCCGGATGCCGTCGACGGCGTTCACGGGCAGCGGGCCGTACCCGGCGGGCTGCTCGCCGTTCTTGTCCGCCTCGTACGGGTAGCCGCGGCTCGCGCAGGCCGCGGCGAACGCCTCGGTCACCGGATGCGGATGGGCGATCTCGCGGGTGACGGTGATCGGCCCGCTCCCACCGTGCAGGTCGGACTCGCCGTACTGGAGATCCCGCTCGAGGCGTCTGTAGAACGGCAGCACCTGCTCGTAGGACCACTCGTCGAGCCCAGCGGCGACCCAGCGGTCGAAGTCGGCCCGGCGCCCACGGATGAAATACGTGCCGTTGAGGGCGGTCGAACCGCCGAGGACCCGGCCCCGGGCCACGGTGTAGGGCAGGTCGGGTGTGAGGTTGGCCAGCAGACCCCAGTTGTTCGGATGCCCGGGCAGCATGGCCGCCATGAGCCCGGAGTCGAGCAGCTCCTTCGGGAAGTCCTCGGTGCTCGGATGGTCACTGCCGGCCTCGACCAGCAGCACCCGGCGGTCGGCGCGTTCACTCAGCCGGCTGGCCAGCACCGCCCCACTGGCCCCCGCACCAACCACGACCACGTCGAACTCCGCCACCCCGCCGCCTCCACCTCATCGCCACCCGGCCACCCGGCCACCCGGCCGCCTGCCCGGCCTGCCCGGCCTGCCCGGCCTGCCCGGCCTGCCCGGCCGGGCCGACCGGTCCGCCGGACCCCCACCGGCCCGCCCGGCCCGACTGTCGTTGCCCAGGCTAGGCCCGCCGCGGCGGTCCATGCCCGGACGTATGGGTTCAGAGCGTTATCCGACGGGCACAGTGTGCGTTGGTGAGGGCTTTCGACGTCGTCCACAGTGGCGCCTCTTCTGACGGAAAGCAGTGGAGAGCGTGGTGTTCTGGAAAGACTGACGGATTTCCCGCCGCACGGTCAGGCCCGCGGTAGAGCCACATTCGCGGCGGAGTCAAGTCCGATGGCCGACCATCATCGACAGCATGGATCACCGGTATTCAAAAAAGAGTTTCCGCTGAAAGAGGTCGTGGACAGATGCTGGAATGGCGACGTCGGGTGTCGCAGTCACAGGGGAGCCGACCTGATCGTGAATTCTGTCCGGACGATCGACCGCCGACCTGCTTGAACGCTGGGACGAGGCCCTCCCGGTGCTCGAGGGGCTGGTCGGCGCGGTCGAGGGCTGGCTGCCGGTGGCCGAGCACCGGGTGCTGAGCCCCGTGGAACCGCGGCAGATCTTCCAGGCGGGGGCCAACTACCGCACACACGTGATCGACGTCGCTGTCGCCCACCACGACCCGTCCGACGGTCGCACGACCGAGCAGGTGCGCGCGGACGCCGCCGCCGAGATGGACACCCGGCTCCAGCACCCGCCCTATGTCTTCCAGGGACTACCGAGGTCTTCCAGGGACTACCGAGCGCGATCTGCGGCCCGTGGGACGACGTCGTCCTGCCTTCGGATGGCCGGCAGCCCGACTGGGAGCTGGAACTGGCCGCGGTGATCGGCCGGCGGGCCCGGCGGGTGAGCCCCGAGAACGCGCTCGACGTGGTCGCCGGGTGGATCATCGTCAACGACCTCGCGTTGCGGGAACGGATTTTCCGCACGGACATACCGGCGCTCGGCGCCGACTGGCTGGCCGCCAAGAACTCGCCGACCTTCCTGCCCACGGGGCCGGTCCTCGTCCCCCGCGCCACCCTGGCGGACCTCGGTGACCTGTGGCTGACCCTGCGACTCAACGGCGAGGTCATGCAGGACGAGTCGACCAAGGACATGATCTTCGACGTGGCCCGTCTCGTCGCGTACTGCTCGACGGTCGCGACGGTACCGCCCGGCGATCTCGTGCTGACCGGCAGCCCGGCGGGCAACGGACTCCCGCGCGGGCGGCTGCTGCGCGCGGGGGACGTCCTGGACTCGACGATCACCGGAGCAGTACGTCGTGCGGCTGCGCAAGGACCGGGACAAGCGCCTCGACCTCGTCTCCTACGGCGCGTGGACGCCCGCGGACGTCGACACGCTGGCCGAACGCCTCGGCCGATCCGGTGTGCGGCGGGTCAACGAGCCCGCCGCCCTGCCGACTGTGGGCGGCGGCCACGGTTTCCGTTTCTTCGACCGAGCTGCGCGGCCTGGACGAGTATCTGCGTGGAACCGGCCGGCTGCTGCGCGCCGGCACCCGGATGATCTGGGGGCCTGGCCGCCACCGCGCCGGCGACAACACCTTCAGCTGTTTCCTCGACCCGTCCGGTAACACGGTCGAGTACACCACCGAGCTGGAACTGCTCAACGAGGACAGCTGGCACCCCGGCGTCTACGACGTCTCCGAGGAGCTCAACCAGGACCAGTGGGGGACGGCGAACCCGTTCGACGACCAGCTCGCCAAGGAGAGCTTCAACGACGTCGACCGCGGCCTCTTCGTCGCCCCACCCGTCTGACGCCACGCCCTGACGGCACGTCTGATGTCACGCCGCCGCGAACACGTCCGGACGCCGCACCGGGGGTCTCAGCCCGTCGCGGCCGTGGCACCCGCCGGGCACTCGGTGCGGGCCGCGGCGAACAGCTGCTGAGGCAGCCACACATGCCCGGGGTTCCGGGCCTGACGGGTGTGCCAGAACGCCGACTCACGCAGCGGCTGGAGGGGCCTCGGGCTCCAGCAGCCGGATCTCCGCCGCCCCGGCGACCCGTCTGGCCAGCCGCCGCGGCAGTACCGCCACGAGGTCGGTGCCCGCGAGGAGGAAGGCCATGGCCACCATGCTGGTGGACGTGGCCGCCACCCGGCGCGGGTAGCCGGCCGCGTCCAGGTCCTGCTCCACGAGGCTGGGCCGGCCATGCGGGACGTACGCGAGCCAGGGGGAGTGGCGCAGCAGGTCGGCGGTGAGACGGTCACCGGCATGGGGATGATCGCGCCACACCACACCGACGAACCGGTCCTCGATGATCGGCATCCGCGAGCAGTCCGGGATCAGGGCCTGGTCGACGATCCGGTCCGGAAGGATCGCGAGGTCGGCCTCGTCCCGGTTGAGCGCCTCCAGGTAGCGCACGCCGACCGGGGAGGCGTCCACCTGCAGGCCCGTGGCCAGTCCGATCAGGCGCGCGATGAGCGGGTGCAGCAGGGTGGTGCTGACGTAGTCGCTGCTGATGGCCGAGAAGTGGCGTGAGTCGGTGGTGGGGTCGAAGGTCGGCGGCTGGACGATGGTCTGCTTGATGGTCGCCAGCACCTCGCGCACGGGCTCGATGAGCGACTGCGCCCGGGGGGTGAGCTCGAGAGAGCGACCGTTACGAAGGAGCAGCTCGTCGCCGAAGACACGCCGAAGCCGGGCCAGCGCCGTGCTGGTCGCCGGCTGGGACAGGTGCAGGCTCTCCGCGGCACGCGTCACGTTCTTCTCCCGTAACAGCGCGTCGAGCACGACCAGCAGGTTGAGATCGATCTGTCCGAGCTTTACCAATCCGGTGGCCCCTTTCCGATAGTGACGGTCACGACCTTGGCGCCTGGTGGACAGTTGTATACCGCTGCTTCCGGGCGGATGGATGGTGACCCGGCGAGAATTGCCCACGGAGCGGGGCGCTGGTTCGCCCACGGCGCCCGGAGCCGTGTCGAAGGCCGCGCCGAAGGCGTGGAGGAGGGCATAACCAAGTTCGCCGGGGAAGGGGAAGGAGACAGCATGTCGGACGGTGCGGGCCTGGAGAAAACGAACTGGGCCGGGAACGTGGTCTTCGGAGCGAGTCGGCGCGTCGCGCCCACGTCCATCGAGGAGCTTCAGGCCGTCGTCGCCGGCTGCGGGCGGGCGCGGCCGGTCGGCACCCGGCATTCCTTCAACACGATCGCGGACACGACCGGCACGCTGATCTCGACGGCCCGGCTGCCCGGTCTGATCCGGGTCGACCCCGGCGCTGGTGAGGTGACCGTGAGCGCCGGAACCCGCTATGCCACCCTCGCCCGTGAACTGCACGCCCAGGGCTTCGCGCTGCCCAACCTCGCCTCGCTGCCGCACATCTCCGTGGCCGGGGCGTGCGCGACCGCGACGCACGGCTCCGGTGACCGCAACGGCAACCTGGCCACCTCCGTCGTCGCCCTCGAGCTGGTCACCGCGACCGGCGACCTGCGCACGCTCCGCCGGGGTGTGGACCCCGACTTCGCCGGTCAGGTCGTCGCGCTCGGCGCACTGGGGGTGGCCGTGGCGGTGACACTCGACCTCGTGCCGACCTTCCAGGTCCGCCAGGACGTCTACCAGGGTCTGACCCGCGCCGCCCTGCTCGACCACGTCGAGGAGATCTTCTCGGCCGCCTACAGCGTCAGCGTCTTCACGGACTGGAGCTCCACGCCGTCCCGGCTGTGGGTCAAGCGGCGCGTCGTCGAGGGGACCGGCGAGGCCGATCCGGCACCGGTGGAGATGTTCGGCGCCCGGGCGGTGCACCATCCGGTGCACCCGGTGCCCGGCCTCGACCCGGTGCACACGACCCCACAGCTCGGGATTCCCGGACCCTGGCACGAACGGCTGCCACATTTCCGACCGGGCTTCACGCCCAGCGCCGGTGACGAGCTGCAGTCGGAGTACTTCGTCGCCCGCGACCACGCCGCCGCCGCGATCGAGGCGATCCACCGGATCGGCGACCGGATCCGCCCCGCCCTGCGGATCAGTGAGCTGCGCACGATCGCCGCCGACGACCTGTGGCTCAGCCCCGCCTATCGCCGTGACGCGATGAGCCTGCACTTCACCTGGCTACCGGACGAGGCCGCCGTCGCCCGCGCGCTGGCCGCGATCGAGCGCCAGCTCGCACCCTTCGACCCCCGGCCGCACTGGGGAAAGGTCTTCACCCTGCCCGCGCGGACCATCCGCGCCAGCTGTCCCCGCGCCGCCGACTTCCTTCAGCTGGCCGAGCGTCACGATCCGACCGGCACCTTCCGCAACCCCTTCCTGGCGCACACTCTGGGCCTGGCCTGACCGATCGCCACGTGCCGGCTCGGCCGTTTCGGGCTCGGCCGGCAGGCGGATGACGCCGCCGGATGGTTCGATACGTCCATGATGAGCGGAGAGTGGCTGACCAGACCGAGTCCTCGGTTTGTGATGGGAGCGTTCCTGGTGAGCGGGGTCGTGCACCTGGTGCGACCCGCGGTGTTCGAGCCGTCCATCCCTCGGGCGTTGCCGAAGCCCCGGGAGATCGTGCAGATCAGTGGCGTCGTCGAGCTGGCCTGTGCCGCCGGGCTCGCGGCCGGCGCGGGCTGGGCCGGCCGGGCGAGCGCCGTGGTGCTGCTCGGGGTGTGGCCGGCGAACCTGCAGATGGCGCTGGACGCCACCACTCAGGCCCGCGACAGCGGCCAGCCGCGGGACATCGTCCGGGCGGCCTTGACATGGGCACGCATGCCCCTGCAGATTCCGATGATCCGCGCCGTCCTCACCCCGCCAGCCCGCATCCCGGCCTGAACAAGCCACGTGGCTCGTCCGAAATCTGATGATGGTCGCGTCGAACGGTGGCTGCTACGCCGGTCCCCGGGGTTCCCGCCGTGTCAGAGCCGGGTGGGACACCCGACGCGTGCGGGTTGGCCAGACGGCGGTGATCGGAAATCATGGCGGGCGTGATGCCAGAGAGATCGCCGGGTCCGGACATCGGGGCACGACTCGTACTCGAGGTTTCCGGGGTCGACGTGCCGGGATGGCCGGGGCTTCGCGGGCAGCTGGCTGCGTTGGTGCGGGCGTGTCATCCGGAGCCGACGGTCGCGGTGACGGTGTTCGCGTCGGCGCTCGCGGTCGCCAGCGGTCGCACGGCCGGCGGGGTCGCCGCGGTGGCCTCGGCGGTGCTGGCCGGTCAGCTCTCGGTCGGCTGGAGCAACGACCTGTTCGACCGGCACCGGGACGCCGCCGGGGAGCGAACGGGCAAGCCCCTGGTCGGCGACGGTCTGGCGCCGCGAACGGTGGCGGTGGCCACGGGGGTGGCGCTGGCCGCTTCCGCGGCCCTGTCGGTGGCCGCGGGCGGGCCGGCCGGGGCCACCCATCTCGTCGCGGTCGCCAGTGCCTGGGGATACAACCTCGGGCTGAAGGCGACCCCGCTGTCCGCCGGCCCCTACGCGGTCTCGTTCGCGCTGCTGCCCGTCTTCGTCGTGCGCGGACGGCCCGACCGGCCGGCGACCCCGCGGTGGCTGCCGCTGGCGGCGGGGCTGCTGGGTGCGGGCGCCCACTTCGCCAATGTCCTTCCCGACCTTGAGGTCGACGCCCGCACCGGGGTGCGCGGCCTGCCACAGCGGCTGGGCGCGACCGGTTCGCGCCGATCCGCCGCGGGGCTGCTCGCGGCCGGCTCCGTGGTGGCCGCGCTCGGCCCGCCGCGCCGTAGCGCCTGGCGGCTGGCCGCGTTGGCCCCGGCCGCGGCGCTGACCGGATTCGTCCTGCGTCGCGAGGACCGGTCGGCGTTTCGCGCCGCGATGGCCGTCGCCGCGATCGACGTCGCGCTCGTCGTCACCGCCGGGCTGCGACCCCGCTGAGGTCCGTGGGTTGTCGGTGATGGGAACTCTTCCCCAGATTCGTTACTCTGCGAGTTGATGCAGGCACATTTTGTGCCGGCGGGAGGCTGGCGCTGCCGTCGGCCGACAGCTGCGACGCCCCCTCGGGAGACCTGTGAACGTTGCCTCGCCGCCACGGCACGAACCACGTCGGCCCAGGAACGATCCCGCGCAGTACGACGACCTCGCCGACGAGTGGTGGCGTCCGCACGGGCGACTCGCCGCACTGCGCTGGCTCGCCCAGGCCAGAGGACGGCTCATCCCGGACCCGCCCCACCCCGGTGCCGCGCTGCTCGACCTCGCCTGTGGCGCCGGCCTGCTCTCGGTGGCGCTCACCGGACGGCTTGCCGGCTGGCGCCATGTCGGCGTCGACCTGTCGGCACCGGCGCTGCGTCAGGCCGCCGGGCACGGCGTGACGGCGATCCGGGCCGACGTGCACCGGCTGCCGTTTCCGGACGGACAGTTCTCCTGCGTCGTCGCCGGCGAGCTGTTCGAGCACCTGGTCGACCTGGACGGTGCCTGCGCGGCCATCGGTCGGGTGCTCGCGCCGGGCGGCACGCTCGTCATCGACACCCTCGCGAACACCCTGTTCTGCCGGCTGGCGCTGGTCCGCATCGCCGAACACCTGCCTGGCGGGCCACCGCCGCGGGTGCACGATCCGAAGCTGCTGGTCGCCCCCGACCGACTGGCCCGGGCACTGGAGCGGGCCGGTATCGAGATGACGCTGGTCGGCGGGCTGCGTCCGTCGCTGGTCGACTACGCCCGCTGGCTCGCCCGCCGCGCCGACTCGGTCCGGATGCTGCCGACCGGCTCCACCGCCGGGGTCTACCAGGCGGTGGGTGTGCGCGCCACGAGCGGCCGGAGCGGCCGGTGAGCACCCGGGCGCCGGCGCCGCGCACCGACGGTGGCAGCGGCGGCATCCTCGGCGTCGACGGCGCGCAGCTGGCCCGCGGGGCCGTCGACGCCATCGCCGCGCGGGCCGGTGCCGCCGACCGGGACGGCGAACTGCCCGCGGCCGACCTCGACGAGCTGCGCGACGCCGGCCTGCTGGGCCTGCTCGTGCCGACCCGGCTCGGCGGGTTCGGCGGTGGCTTCGCAGACTGGGCGGACGCCGCCCGCGTGCTCGCCTCGGCCAGCGGCGCGACCGCGCTGGTGCTGAACATGCACACGTCGGTGGTGGGCGCGCTGGCCCGGACACCGGACGAACTCGCCCGGGCGATGGGCGCTCCGGAGTCGTTCTTCCTGGCCCGCGACCAGCTGCTGGTGCGCGCCGCCGCCGGGGAGTTCATCGCCGTGGCGATGAGCGAGCGGGGTGCGGGCGCCCGACTGTCCGCGTTGGCGACCCGTTACCGGCGCGAGGGCGACGGTTATCGGATCCGCGGGGTCAAGGCGTTCTGCTCGGGTGCGTCGCACGCGGACGTCTTCTTCGTCGCCGCCCGCGCCGCGGAGTCCGACCCGACCGACCCGACCGACCCGACTGCTCCGCTCGACCCGTCCACCTCGGCGGGTCCGTCCGGGCCGGCGATGGTCAGTCACTTTCTCGTGCCCTCTGGTCCCGGGGTGAGCGTCGAACCCAGCTGGGACTCGCTCGGTATGCGGGGCACCGGCAGCCACGACGTGCGCCTCGACGTGTGGGTTCCGGCGCAGGCGCTGGTCGGCGGCGTCGCCGGACTGAGTCTGCTGGTCGCACAGGGAATGCCGCAGTGGCTGGTCGCCTCCTACGCGGCGGTCTACGCCGGCGTCGGCCGGGCCGTGTTCGACGCCGGCGTAGACCACGTCCGTGGCCGGCGTGGCACCGGGAGGCCACCCGGCCTCACCGGGCTGCCCGCCGTGCGGGCCCGGTTCGGGCAGGCCGACGCGGCCCTGGCCGCGCTGGACGCCGTGGTCGACGAGTGCGCGCGCCGGGTCGACGCCGATCCTGGCAGCGACCTGACGAACCGGTGGGTGTGGCGGGCCAAACTGCTCGCCGGGCGCACGGTGCAGGACGTCGCGGCCTCGATCGTCGAGGCCTGCGGGACCGCGGCCACCCGCCGCGGCCACCCGCTGGAACGGCTCTACCGCGACGCCCGCTGCGGCTCGCTGCAACCCGCGACGAGCGATGTCTGCGCGGACTGGCTGGGCCTCGCGGCACTCGGCGGCGACCCGGAGGCCGACGCGAGTGTGGCCCGGTGGTGACCGCGGGGCCCGCCATCACGGCGGTGATCACCGGCATGGGCGCGGCCTTCCCCGGCTCCCTCGACCAGCGGAGCCTGTGGGACGACGTCTTCGAGCACCGCTACCAGGGCGACGCACTGGCCCGCCGGCTGTTCCTCGGCGCCGGCGTGCGCACCCGCCACGGCGTGGTGGATCCGCGTCAGGAGGACATCAGCGCCTGGTCGACGGCGGCCCGGATGCGCCGCTACGTGGCCGAGGCCGGGCCGCTGGGCAGCCAGGCCGTACGGGCCGCCCTGGCGGACGCCGGGATCAGCGCCGCGGAGCTGGGCCTGTTCGTCGTCGTGTCCTGCACCGGATACGCGACACCGGGCCTGGACATCCAGCTCGCCCGCGACCTCGGGATGCCGTCGTCGGTGCGTCGGCTGCTGGTCGGCCACATGGGCTGCTACGCCGCGATCCCGGGCCTGGGGACGGCGGCCGACTTCGTCCGGGCCCGCGGGCTGCCCGCGCTCGTGCTCTGCGTGGAACTGCCCTCCCTGCACGTCCAGCCCGTGCAGGCGCACCGCGACCTGGAACAGGTCGTCGCGCACGCCCTGTTCGGCGACGCCGCCGCGGCGATCGTCGTCATGCCCGACGCCGCCCGCGGCCTGGAGGTGCTCGACACCACGGCCGCGACCACCCCCGCCACCGAGGACCTGATGACCTGGCAGGTCACCGACCACGGCTTCCGGATGGGCCTGTCCCCGCGGGTGCCCGACCTGCTCGCCGCGCACGTCGGGGCGGCGACGGCGGCGCTGCTGGCACCGATCGCCGCGTCGCTCACCGACGTCGAGGGCTGGGCCGTGCATCCCGGTGGTCCGCGCATCATCGACGTCGTCGAGCAGCGCCTCGGTCTGCTGCCGGCGCAGACCGCGGTGACCCGCGACACCCTCGCCGCCCGGGGCAACTGCTCGTCGGGCACCGTACTGCTTGTCCTCGACCAGCTTCGCCGGGACCTCACCCCCGACGCGATCGTCGTCGCGATGGCGTTCGGCCCCGGCCTGACCCTCTGCCTCGCCCTGCTCCGCCACCGCCAGTCCGGAGCCCACCCGGCCCTGCCCTGACGATCCGAGGGCTTTTGCCGGGCGGGGTGGGTCCGGGAGCCTCACGGCTGCTGGGCGTGCAGGACCGCGACAGGGCAGGGGGCGTGCAGGACGCACTGGTGGGCGGTGGAACCGAGGACGAGTTCGGCGAAGCCGCCGTGACCTCGGGTGCCGACGACGAGGAGCTGGGCGTCCTGGGCGGCGAGAAGCAGGGCACGGCTGGCGGAGTCGTCGACGGCGATCAGGTGGAGGTCGAGGTCGAGGTCGTCGTCGAGGGTCGCGGTGACGGTGTCGGCGAGAAGCCGTTCGGCGTCCTGGCGCAGCGAGACGAAGTACTCGGTGGGCGGGGCGAACGGCGCGATGTACACGCGGTAGGCGTTGATCAGGTAGAGCGGGGCCTCGCGTGCGATCGCCTGGTCCGCGGCCCAGCGCACGGCGGCGCAGGAGGAGTCCGAGCCGTCGACACCGACGACGATCGGCCGGCGGTCCGGCTGCTGGCCGGAAGAATCGTCGCCGCGGACCACGACGACCGGTCCGGTGTGCTGGTGCAGCAGCTGGTGCGCGACGGAGCCGGCCAGTACCCGGTGGGCGAAACCTGATCCGCTGGTGCCGATCACGGTCATGGCGGCGTTCTTGGCCTTGTGCACCAGGGCATCCACGGGGTCCTGCTCGACGACGACCTGGCGGAGCTCGATCGGCGGGTCGGGCATCGGCACCCGGGCGATCGTGTGGTGCAGGATCTGCTCGGCGGCCTTGGTCAGCCCCAGGTAGTCGGCGTTGACCGCCGCCTGGTAGACCCCGCGGGGCAGGCCGTCGGCGGTCCAGCCCAGCAGGGCGATGACGGGCCGGTGCTCGAGCTGGGCGGTCGAGTAGGCCCAGCGCAACGCCGCCTCGGATCCGGGGGAACCATCGATACCCACGAGAACGCCCTGTCTGCTTTCCGCGCTCATGCCCACGGCCTCCAGCCCTGTCAATCGCTCGTTACGGTGAACCTGGTGCGGCCCATCATCCGACGGAGCCGGCCGGCCGGCCGAATGGCGAAGGGCACCCTCGGCGTGGGCCCTTCGGCCTGTGCCGATATGTCACTCGTCTGTTTTCGTTCGCCTGCCGTGACCTGGGAGGGCGATCGACGGCAGGTGCGGCCGACAAGTCCGGAAAAGGGAATTCAGGTTTCCTGCCGGGTCGGGACCATGGACCGCTCCCGGGCATACGCGGATGGGAACACCAGAGGTGGACCCTGTGGTCAGGGGGCGGAATGCCGGCCAGTCGTGCGGATGCTCGTGGTCGGAGGCGGTCGGCTCCGGTCGGCTCAGGTGCCGGGTCGGTCCGAGGCGCCGGAGTCGAAGCTGTCGGACCACACGGCCTTCGCTCCGCTCTCACCGATCCGGACGACCTGGATCACCGAGCCCACCGCCGTGACGATGGTGAGCACGGCAATGGTGATCATGATGGCTGTGGGAACCGGTCGCCTGGCGCCCGGACGTTCCTGGCCGTCCAAGCGCTCGGCCGCCGGCGCATGGCGACGCTGCAGCAGCCAGAGCCCGGCCGCCAGGACAAACAGGGCCAGTACCCACGGCAGCAGCGCGTCGCCGAGTTCGGCGTGCCGGCGGACCAGCGGGCTGGAGGGCACCCGAGCCTCAAGCCACTCACCGGCGTGGGTGGTCAGTGGAACGCTGACGAGCCCAACGAGCGCGACCACCGGTGTGGCAGCTCCCAGTCGACGGCGGGCGGTCGGCCACACCGCTGAACAGACGGCGAGGGCCGCGGCCAGCGGCACCACCACCACGACCACGTGCACCAGCAGGGCGTGCGCGGGCAGGCCGCGAATCTCGGTTGGTCCCATGAAAGTCCACCCATCTCCGGCCAGCTCCGGGCGGGAGTCGCTCGGCGAGCCATGCCAGTCCAGCTGCGGCGATGCCGTACCCCACCGGCACGACTTCTACTACTCGAATAGTAATACTACTCGAGTAGTAGAAGACATATGATGAGCCGGTGAGCGGGGAACCCAGATGACGGGCCGGTCCGGCCGGCGGGAGGCGGGACAACTCGAGAACGCCCTGCTCGCGGTCCTGTGGGCGGCGCCGACGGCGCTGAGCTCGGCCCAGGCTCAGCAGGGGCTGCGCGAGCAGGGCCTGGACCTGGCCTACACCAGCGTCGCGACCACCCTGACCCGCCTGCACGCCAAGGGGCTGCTCGAACGGTCCTCGGCTGGCCGCACCTACGTCTACACGCCCAGCGGGCGGGCGGCGCAGGAGGCCGCGGCGCGGATGCGGTCCCTGCTCGGCGGTGGTCGGGCCCGCGCGGTGGTGCTCAGCCATTTCGTCGACGGTCTCGAGCCAGGCGACGAGGCGACACTGCTCGAGCTGCTGCGTCGAGCGGAGGCGGACCCCGGCGACCAGGCGGGCCGGTCTCCCGCACGGCCAGGTGGGGCGGCGGCGGGCGAACACGGCGGGAACGAGCCCCGGCGACCAGATACCCCATCCGACCATTCATGAGGGACGGGCAGTGAGGTACATGGTGTGGCTGCCGCTGCTGGGCAACATCGTGCTGGCCGTGGGACTGCCCGCGTTGGCCCGCCGGCTGTCCCACCGGCGCGGTTACGCGGCCGTCACGGCAGCCGCGGTCCTCGGTGCCAGCTGCTGGCTGTGGTCTCTGGTCCTGCTCGCCGCGGTCCTCGCCGACCGGCTCGCCTATCTGCGCTCCAGCGGCGGGCTCGCCGGTGCCCCGGCCGGACTGCGGACGGTCCCGCTCCTGCTCACCGTCGTCGCGGCCGGCACCCTGGTCACTATCATGATCAGAACGGGCAGGCTCGGCGCACGTCAGGCGCGCGAACTCGTGCACGCTGAGCGGCTCGCCAGGCTCCCCTTCGTCGGCGACGTCATCGACCTGCCCGACGCGGTCCCGCGGGCATGCGCCGTCGGGGGGTTGACCGGCGGCCGGATCGCCATCACCAGCGGCCTGCGGCGCTGTCTGACCGAGGATGAGCAGGCGGCCGTCCTCGCCCACGAACGGGCCCACCTGGCCGGACGGCACCACTGGTACCGCATGGTGGCCGCCTGGTGCGCCGCGGTCTGCCCCCTGCTGCACAGCCTGCCGGGGCTGGTCGAGCAGGGCTGCGAACGGGCGGCTGACGAGGCGGCGGCACTCGCCATCGGTGACCGGCGGCTGCTCGCCCGCGCACTGGGCAAGGCCGCCCTCGCGGCCGCGCGCGCCCAGCGGCGACCACCCGGGTCCGGTGTGAGCCCCGCCTTCCTGCACGGTGGCGTCCCCGACCGCATGGCGGCGCTGCTCGAGGATCCCCCTGCGCTGGCACGGGCCCCACTTCTGTCGGCGACCACGTGTCTGGCCACGGCCGTGGTCATGGTGGTGGCCACCGTCCACGCCAGCGTCGACTGTGTGGCGTTGTTGCGGCACTGATCTGCGCCCCTGCACGTCGGTGGACCGCGTAGTCTCTGCGCCATGGGCGTGATCAGTGTCTTTCTCCTTGATGACCACGAAATTGTCCGTAACGGGCTGCGCCAGACGCTGGAGCGGCATGAGGACATCAAGGTCGTCGGTGAGGCGGGGCTGGCGGCCGAGGCACTGCGGCGTATCCCGGCGCTGCGGCCGACCGTGGCGATTCTGGACGGTCGACTTCCGGACGGCAGCGGGATAGACGTGTGCCGGGACATCCGCTCGGATTTCCCGGACATCGCGTGTCTGATTCTCACGTCCTATGACGATGACGAGGCCCTGTTCTCCGCCATCATGGCGGGTGCGGCCGGTTATGTGCTGAAGGAGATCCGGGGCAATGATCTGGTCGGCGCGGTCCGGACGGTCGCGGCCGGGCAGTCACTGCTGTCGCCGTCGGTCACCCGGCGGGTGCTGAGCAGGCTGCGGGAAGGCCCCCGGGAGGACCCGGTTCTCGCACCGTTGAACCCGCGGGAACGCGAGATCCTCGGTCTGATCGCCGAGGGGCTGACCAACCGGCAGATCGCCGGGCGGGTTCACCTGGCCGAGAAGACGGTGAAGAACTACGTGTCCGGCATTCTGGACAAGCTCGGCCTGACCAGCCGCACCCAGGCGGCCGTCATCGCCTACAAGCACCTCGGTGGCGATCTGCCGTCGCAGTAGCCCCGCTCAGGTCGCCGTCATCAGGGCGCTGCCTGGGCGCGGGAACGGTCCGTCACAGGGGCACGGCCCAGCGCAGGTGGGTTCCGCCGCCGGCCGGCGCCGTGACGGTGAACGTGCCCCCGAGGGATTCGGCGCGGGTGCGCAGGTTGTCCAGTCCGCTGCGCCGGGTCGTCTCGGACATGCCGACACCGTCGTCGATCACTTCGATGATCAACTGGTCGTCGACGACCTGGACGGCGAGCGTGACCGAGCTCGCCCGGGCGTGGCGGGCGACATTGGACAGCGCCTCGCGTGCGACGGCGCTGGCATGCTCGGCGAGGCCCGCGTCGACGACACTGTTGACCGGCCCGGCGTAGCGGACGGTGGGGACGAACCCGAGGCCGGGCCGGGCATCGGCCGCGATCTTGTCAAGGGTGTCGCGTACCCCGCCGCCGCGGGCGGTGCCCGTGGACCCGGGTCGCAACTCGAAGATCGTCCGACGGATGTCCCTGATGGTCGCGTCGATGTCCTCGACGTAGGTGGCGAGCCGACCGGCGTTCGTCGGGTTCTCGTACTGGGCCAGATCCTGCAGGCCGAGCGCTATGGCGAAGATCCGTTGGATGACGTGGTCATGCAGGTCCCGGGCGATCCGCCCGCGGTCGTCTGCGACCAGGAGACGTTCGCGTTCGGCCCGGGCCTGGGCCAGTTCGAGCGCGACCGCGATATGACCGGCGCAGGTGGCCGCCATGTCCAGGTCGAACTCGGTGAACGCCGGCCGGCCCTGGTCCCGGCCGACCAGCAGCACGATCGCCCGCTCATGGCGGGGGACGGGCAGCGGCAGCACCATCAGCGAGGCGGTGTCCTCGCCCCGTTCCAGGTCGGAGGCGTCGAGCTGGGGATCGTCGACCAGAATCGGGCGCTGTTCGGCCAGCGCCTGGCCGACGAGCGTGCCGTCCTCGGCGATGACGGCACCGGTCGGATTCGGCTCGCCGGCACCGAGTGCGACCGCGAGTCGGACGGTTCGTCCGGCTCGGCTGTCATCGCCGTGTGCCGGTAGGGCCGCCGAGGCGGTCACGACCGCGCAGTACTGGGCCTCGCCGACCGCACACATCCGGTCGGCGACCAGTTCCAGGGGAGTGTCGGTGCCGGTGGTCAACAGCCCGACGAGCTCCGCGGCGGTGCTCATCCACTGGTGCCGTGCCTGGGACTCCTGGAACAGGCGGGCGTTCTCGATCGCCACCCCCGCCTGCGCGGCCAGCGCCAGGACCAGTTCCTCGTCCTCCGCGGTGAAGGGCTGACCGTCGCGCCGGTCGGTCAGATAGAGGTTGCCGAACACCTCGCCGCGCACCAGGATCGGCACGCCGAGAAACGTGCGCATCGCTGGATGCCCAGGGGGGAAGCCGGCCGCGTGCGGGTCCCGGGCGATGTCCTCGGCCCGGCGGGGGCGCGGATCATCGATCAGTGCGCCCAGCAGGCCATGGCCGGTGGGAAGATGCCCGATCCGTTCGGCCGCGTCCGTGTCCATCCCGACGTGGATGAACTCCTCGAGCCGCCGGCGGTCCGGGGTGAGCACGCCGATGGCGCCGTAGCGGGCGTCGAGCAGCTCGCAGGCCGCTTCCACGATCAGCCGGAGCAGCACCGGCAGCCGCAGATCCGTGGTGATCATCCGGGTGGCGCGTAGCAGGCCCCGCAACCGGCCCTGGGTGGCGATGACGTCCTGGGCGCGTTCCACCAACTGGGTCAGCAGCTCGTCCAGTTCGAGCCGGGCGACCGAGGGAAACGTCAGACCGGCTCCGGGAGCATCCCTGCCGGGAGTTCTGCCCGCGGGCCCGGTGGGCGCGGCGGACGCGGTCACCCCACCGGTGCGGACGGAATCATCGTTACGGTCGCTCACCGGCACCCCGAGTGCATGTCGCAGGAGGACTGCGGATCGCCGATGATGATAGGGCTGCGCACCACATGGCGATATGTCACGTGCCGTCAGGCAGGGGGCGCATCACGGTCTCGATGGCTGCCGAACATGCCAGTGACACACGGAGATCGAGGATCGTCGTCTCGCCGCGGGCGAGAACTCAGGTGAGGAGTCCGCGCGCGGTCCGCAGGGTCCCCGCCACCGGCACGGTCGTGGTGATCGTGGTGGCCTCCGGCCAGGGATCGGCGCTGCGTGCCAGTTCCAGCAGCACCGGGACGGTCGCGTCTGACACCCCGCCATCGCCACCCTCGGCCCCACCCGCGCGACCGCGTCCGTCGAGCCCGTCGAGCCCGTCGAGCCCGTCCGTCGTGGTGCCGGCGGCGGCGGTGCGCGCCTCCATCCGGGCGGCGATGCGGGTACGGGCGATCTCCGGTGTGACGGCGCAGCGCAGTTCGATGAGGTCGGCGGCGGCCTCGAGGGCGCGTCGCGCGGCCTGTCGCCGGTGCCGGCGGCTTCCCCAGGAGGC
This sequence comes from Frankia sp. AgPm24, assembly GCF_023243055.1. NCBI lineage: Bacteria > Bacillati > Actinomycetota > Actinomycetes > Frankiales > Frankiaceae > Frankia > Frankia sp. AgPm24. The sequence continues at coordinate 29,054 of NZ_JALKFW010000183.1, forward strand.
GTCGAGGATCACCGACTCGCCGCGTTCGAGGGCGACACCGGCGCGGCGGATCAGCTCGGTGTAGACGGCATCGGTCATCTCCGCCCGGTAGAGGCCCTCGCCGGGTTCGGCGGGGGCGGGGGTGGTGGCCGACAATCCGGCCAGTTCCTTGCGGATGACGTCGGAGCGCAGCACCGTCCAGCCTTCGGCGGACCCCACGCCGGCGGCCAGCGTCGATTTTCCCGATGCCGGCAGGCCGCCGACCAGGACGAGGCGTGTGCGCCCGCGCCGCAGCCGGGACAACGCGAGTGTGGCCAGCGTCCGTGCCTGCTCGGCGGCGTCGGCGTCGCCCTGCGCGGATCGGATGCACGCCACCTTGCAGCGGACGAAGGCCCGGTAGGCGACGTAGAAGTCCTCCAGCGACCGGGGATGGGTCTCGCCCGAGAACTCCCGGTAGGCCGACATGAAATGGTCGGCCAGGTCGCGGCGGCCCAGGCGTTCCAGGTCCATCGCCAGAAACGCCACATCGGCGAGTACGTCGCCGGCACGCAGCCGCTGGTCGAACTCCAGACAGTCCAGGATTCGTGGCCCGTCGTCCAGACAGAACACGTCGTCGGCGAGCAGGTCACCGTGTCCGTCCCGGACCAGGCCGCGCTGCTGACGTTCGGCCAGCAGCGCGCCACGGCCGTCGAGGTACCGGCTGGCCAGCCGCCCGATCTCGGCCACCTGCCGCGCCGGTAGCGGATCCCCGAGAAAGGGAGCCACCCCGGCCAGCCCCTCCTCCCACAGAGCTCGCAGAGTCTTCACACCACCGAGTTCGGTGATCTCCGTCGAGGTGTCACAGCGGGTATGGAAGGCGGCGACCAGACGGGCCGTGTCCCGCAGTACGCCGGTCACGTCCGTGCCCGAGGTGACCAGCGCGGACAGGCGACGCGAGGCGGGCAGACGGCGCATCACCACCATGTGGTCGCACAGCTGGCCGTCGGGCCCGGACACGTCGGCCACCCCCAGGTAGACGTCCGGCGCCATCCGCCGGTTGAGCGCCACCTCCGCCTGGCAGGCCGCCAGCCGTGCCTGGCGGGTCCGGAAGTCGAGGAAACCCAGGTCCGCCGCCTTCTTGACCTTGTAAACCCGATCTCCGAGGAAGACCAGAACCGAGGTGTGCGTCTCCACCACGGACGCGGGGCTCGGCATGATCTGTGCGGTCATGGATCCAGCCTTTCCTGACGATGGGCGACCGGAACAGGTCTCGGGCGTCCGACCTGCGGGTGACCCGGTACTCCCGTCGGCTTGTGTCGGTCCGCGGGTGAGTTGTGCCCTGCGTGCCATCGGGGTCAGGGCCGGATGGCGTCGGACCGGGCCTGTAGGTGCCTCATGCTCCGCATTCCGGGTGGTGCGAGACAGGGACCTTCGGCCTGCGCCGACCGACCCTTCCCGCCCATCGCCCGCGGACTCCCAGGTGATCCTCGTACGTGTTCCGGTCGCGTCGCCACCGCGGACACCGGCCGGCATGGTCATGCGTTGCGGGTCAGCGTGCCGTTGGTCCGCGGCGGCTGGGACCTCTGGTAGTCGCTGTGCACAGCCCGAAGGACCAGTGTTGGTCCATGAGCTTTCGTGGCGCACGACGCACCCATCCCGTTGTTCCGACCGCCGGGTATGACGCCGAGCGGTCTCGGCCAGCCGGTGGTCCGTCCGTCGGCCAGGCGGTGCCGATCGACGCGGCGGCCAGGGCCTGCTGCTGCCCGAGCCAACCCGTCGCCCGGGTTGTCCTGCCGGGGGCGGGTGACCGTGCCGCGCAGGAGATCTTTCTGTGTGCCCATCACCTGCGCGCCAGCGCCGCGCGCCTGCGGGAGCTGGACGCGCCGATCTACGACGAGTTCGGGCTGCCCGTGACCACCCCCGAAAAGATCTTCGTGGGCGTTCGTGTCGATGGGGCCGGCGATCGGAACGCGAAGGAGGGAGCATCATGCGCGCCTGTGACGTCATGACAACCGAGGTGTACTGCGTGGGCCCGGAGACCTCGGTGAAGGAGGCGGCGACGCTGCTGCTTCGTCGGCAGGTCCGCGGGCTTCCGGTGGTCAACGCGGACGGCACCCTGGTGGGTGTGGTCACCGAGGCGGACCTGTTCACCATCGGCTGCGCACCGGACCCGCGCCGCCATGCCCGCCGTGATCTGATCGTGGCCGCCCTGCCATCGGAGCATGTCGACGCCTCTGGCCGGCCCGAGGACCGGCGGATCGTCGCCGACGTCATGTCGACGCCCGCGGTCACGGCGAGGGCCGATGCCGACCTGGCCGATCTGGCTCGCATCATGCTGTCCGAGCATCTGACCCGGCTGCCGATCCTCGACGACCACAACCGGCTCGTCGGCCTGGTCAGTCGCCGCGACCTGGTGCGGTTGCTCGCCCGGCCCGACAGCGACATCGCTGACGATGTGCGGCAGGTTCTTCTCGACTGGTATGCCGAGGTCTCCCCGGCGGTCTCGGTGGCCGACGGTGAGGTGACGCTGGCCGAGCCGGCGGCCGCCCTTCCCGACCTGCTGCTCGCCCTTGTCCGCGCGATCCCCGGTGTCATCGCGGTCCACCTCCCCGCACGGCATCGTTAACGCGCATCTTGTGGATCCTCGATCATCTCCGCCGTCGACACATTGTCATGGTGAAACCGCTGGACGTGTAGCCGGCGGCGCTGTTGCTCGCCGTGTCTGGAAGCAGATGGTCTACCCGGAAAAATTATCCGCCGTCGCCGTCGCCGTCGCCGTCGCCGGTGGCGTTTGTCGTTCGGGAACACGACATTTCCGTGAGAACCAGAAAAGCGACCAGGCCGAGTGATCGGCCTGGTCGCTTTTTGTTCTCGTCCTACCGGTGGCCACCGGATGAGGTGCGTCGGTCAGGCCGGTGCCTGATCGGCGAGGTCGAGCACCTCGGTGACCGGACGGCGCCGGGTCGGCGGCAGCGGCTGCGCGGCGGGGTCCGGGTAGCCGATGCGGAGGATCATCTGGGCCGTTCCCATCCCGCCGGTGGCCTCGCGGACCAGGGCGCGGGTGGATTCGAGGTCGATCGCCTGGCCAAGAGGGGAGGCGGCCAGACCCGCGGCGGTCGCGACGACCAGGACCCGGGCCAACGCCCGCCCGGCGTGCAGCCAGCTCTCCGGGTCGTCCCCGTCGGTGCCGAGCACGAGCACGCCGGGGCGTTCGACCCGGGGTTCGCGCAGCTGCTGACCGGCCTCGCCGATCACGTCGAAGTCACGCAGGGAGAACTCCGACTGGCGTGGCTCCTCGCTGCCCACCACCACACCGCGGGGGACACCGTCGGTCGCGTCCGGGTCGGTGCGACTCCAGTGGAGCAGCTCGGCCTGGTAGGCCGGGTCGTGGGTCTCGATCCAGTCCGCGTGGGCGAGCACCACCGACAGCTCCACCCGGGCCTCCCGGCTGGCCAGCGAGTCCAGCCAGCCGCCTTCCTCCTCGGCGGCCCGGCGTAGCCCGTGGACCACCTCGGCGGGCAGGTCAGCCGGGTCGAAAGGCCGCCGGTCGGTGTGACGGTGGTGGACCGCCGAGGCAAGGGCGAGATCCCCCGGAGCGGGTGCGCTCGTGCCGATGACCCGCAGGGTGGCCAGACGCCCGTGGGTGATGTCAGGGCCGTCCGGCAGCTCGTCGATCTGTACCGCGAGCCCGGCCGCCCGCAGCGACACCCAGGCGTGGAACAGTGCCGCGCCGCAGCTCATCACCAGCTGGCGGTGGTCCGGGTCTGCGACCGGGGTCGCGCGGGTGAGGTCCGCGCGGAGTTCGAGAACACCGTCCCGAAGGCGCCAGCGCCACGGCTGGGAGTTGTGGATCGAGGGCGCCAGGATGGCGGTTTCCACCGCGGACCTGGCCAGGTCCGCGGACATCGTCGTCGTGCTGGTCACCATGGACGTGCTCCCATCACTGCCGCGGCAGGCACATTCCGGTCGGCCCGCCACCCGATGTCGTCTGTCCGGACACGTTCAGTATTCCCACTGGGATGGGGTCGGACTTCTTTCCTTGGGCTGTCTTTTCGGGGTCGATCGTCCCTCCTGTCCAGGTCGCTCGGCCCGTCTCGGAGCGCCCGCGCCGCCGCACGCGGTCGGGGCGCCCGCGGTCAGGCCCACATATTACGGATCTTCGTTTTTTGTCCCATGATTCAGGTCGAAAAGGTGAAATTTCCCGTTCGTTGTTCGCGTGCGGGCTGACAACGAGCCCTTGGTACGGAAGAACAGGGTCCAGTGACCCGGCCGGTATTGCCGCACAGCCCTCGATCGGCGGCCGTGGCGAGACGACGCTGTGTCCGACACAGCAGAGATCTCGATACGACGGAGGTGCGCGATGAGCGGAATCGTGGTCGGAGTGGACGGCTCGATCGAAGCCGAGCAGGCACTGCGGTGGGCCATGCGGGAGGCACGGACGCGCGGCACCACGGTGACCGCCCTGCTGGCCTGGTCACCGAAGCACTCACCGGCCTCCGTCGTCACGATGAGCGTTGGCTCCGGTCAGCACGAGACCGAGACCACCGCGAGGCGGATCCTGGAGACGGCCATCCATAACGCGACCGACCCGCGATGCCCGGTACCGGTGGTGGAACGGGTGGAAGCACGGCATGCGCCGGACGCCCTCCTCGCCGCCGCGGGCACCGCCGATCTCCTGGTGGTCGGCAGGCACGGGGCGAGCCGGTTGCCCCGGCTCCTGATGGGGTCGGTCTCGGCCGCCTGCGTGCACCGGTCGACCACGCCGGTCGTCGTGGTCCGCGCTGATCAGTCGCGGACGAACGGGCCGGTCGTCGTGGGCGTGGACGGTTCGCCCACGTCGATCGAGGCGTTGCGCTGGGCCGCGGGAGAGGCCCGCCTGCGCGGTGCGGTACTGCGGGTGGTGCATGCCTGGGCGCCGGTGCCGGTGGGTTACCCCGCCGTCTACGTGGGTGTGGACTTCGAGGCCTCGGAGAAGGCCGCCCGCTCGGTGCTCGATGCCTGCCTGGACGCGGGAATCGCGCAACGTGACACCCTCACCGTCGAGGACATGCTGGTCACCGATGGCGCCACCCATGCGCTGCTGACGGCCACCGAGGACGCCCAGCTGCTCGTCGTCGGGTCCCGGGGGCACGGCGGCTTCGCCGAACTGCTGCTCGGTTCGGTCACACACCAGTGCCTGCACCACGCTCCGTGCCCGGTGGTCGTCATCCCGGCCGTGGCATAGCCGGCGACGACGTGCCCGGCATGGCGCGCTCCGCATGACCCGCTCGCGGACGCGTATGCGAGATCCCGAAGCGGCGCGTGCCCGACAGGGACGGCACCTTTGTCGGCCGCTCGATCGTCCCACGGGATGCCTGGCTTGAGGGGCCGGTCAACGCGGTGATCCATCGTTCGTACAGCCTTGGGGGCGACCACATCAGGGTGGAGATCTATCCGAACAGGATCGAGATCGAGAGCCCGGGTCGTTTCCCGGGGCTCGCCGACCCGTCGCGACCGCTGGACATCAGCCGTTTCGCACGAAACCCGCGGATCGCACGGGTCTGTGCTGACCTGCGGGTCGCGCAGGAACTCGGCGAGGGAATCAAGCGTATGTTCGAGGAGATGAGGAGGGTTGGCCTCACGGATCCGATGTACAAGCAGAGCGCCGGAAGCGTGAAACTGGTACTCGCGGCCATACCTCGCCTTGATGCCAGAACCGCGGCGAGCCTGCCCAGGGGCAGCCAGGACGTTCTGGATGCCCTGCGTGCGTCGGGTAGCCCCTCGGGAACCGGCGATCTCGCCGAGGCTCTTGGTATGAGCAGGCCGGCGCTGAAGATCCGCCTCAAGGCGTTGGAGGCCGAAGGTCTGATCCGGTGGGTTGGAAAATCGAGCAGGGACCCCAGAGCCGTCTGGGTGCTGGTCGACGGATAGCGGTCACTTTTTTCCGTGCTCGATTGCGCCGACGGCGGACCCGGAGACGCGGTGTTCGCTGCTGCGGGAGACTCAGATCATGACAATGGCACAGTCCGCGGATCTCGCCGGTCTTGGACGGGCCGAGGATCAGTTCCAGTCCGTGGTGGCTGCCAACGACTCCGCGGGGCTCGCCGACGTGCTGCACGACGACCTCGTCGCCCGCGGGCACGACGGTCTGCTCCACGGCAAGGCCGAGGACGTCGCGGGCTACGCGTCGGGAGCCTTCGCTGTGACCTCGTACGTCGAGCTGCGCCGACACCTCCTGCTGCACGGCGCTACCGGAGCCACCTTCGTCCGAGCCGCGATCACCGCCCGGATCAGCGGTGAACCCGTCTCCGTCGTGATGGACTACACCCGCACCTGGGTCCACGACAGCGGCCGCTGGCAGATCATCGCGGCCCATCTGTCCCCTGCGCCGGAACAGCCCAGGGCCGCAGCGGCGGATCAGTGAGAGATCGGCGTGCGGTCCGACCCGGTCGGTGACCGAGGACGCGACGCAGGATCCGGTCCGCACTGGCCGGTCCGGGTGGTGCTGGTGGCGGAGCCGCACATCGGCGTGGCATTGGCACAGCCCGCTCACTTCTGCCCCCGCCGTCGAACGAGCTGACGGCCAGGACCTCAGGCCGGGCGGTTGACCAGCAGGTCGAAGGCAGTCTGGATGGTGCGGGCCTCGTCGGCGGTGAGGGAGCCGAGCACGTCGGCCAGCCAGTCGCGGCTGTGGCAGAGTGCGGCCGACGCGGCGATGCCGTCGGGGGTGGCCGCGATCAGCTTGACGCGTCCGTCGGCCGGGTCGGAGCGGCGTTCGACCAGGCCGAGTTCGATGAGGCGGTCGACCTTGGCGGTGAGGTTGGACGGATCGCAGCCGAACTGCGCGGCGATGTCCTTCATGGCCGACGGCCTGATCGCCGCGAAGCCCAGGACCCGCGCCTGGGCGAGGGTCAGCCCGGCCTGCTGGGCAGCGGTCTCGAAGTCGAGCAGGTAGGCGCCGACGAAGTCGAGCATCGCCCGGCGGATCTCGGGAAAGCTACCGCGCGCGATCTCGCCGGTCAGCGTCTCCCCGGTGAAGGACGGCCGCGTACCCACCCGCCCACGATACCTGAGACTCTCCACCAACTGCTTGACACTCTCAGGCAACTACCTGAGACTCTCATGTGGTTGGCCTCTGGGTGAGGCCTCGACGAAGGGGCTTTTCATGATCACGGAATCGTCTCCCGGGCCGCTGCGGTCGGCGCCGGTCATGGTCGGCAAGAGTGCCGAGCGGCAGGTGGAGGAGGTGGTGGCCGCCTACGTACGCGCCGCCGACCACCGGGACGGGCCGGCGATGGCCGCCCTGTTCACCGAGGACGCGGTGGTCGAGATCTACTACACCGGCGACGGCGGCCGTACCCCGCTCGGCAGTGTGCGGACAGCGGCTCGGATCGGGCAGGCGGTGGCGGCAATGATGGCCCCGCACCCGCCGCGCGGCTGGAGCCACCACACCACGTTCAACCACATCGTGGACGTCGACGGTGACACCGCCACCATCGACGTCCAGTTTCTGGTTCACAACGTGGTCGGCCGCGCCGAACCCGAGGGCGGGTGGCCGCCGGGAACGTCCGGTGCGCAGGGGACCATCACCCCGATCGAGTCCGGCTACAACCGGTCCACGCTGCGTCGGGTCGAGGGTCGGTGGCTGATCGCCGAGCATGTGATCAGCCACGACCTGCCCTACGCGTTTCCCCGGGACTGAGCGCGGTGCGGGCGATTCGCCGAACGGCACCCGACCCCGACGGGCTGCTCACCGGCATTGAGATCGACGATCGCGACCAGCCGCCGCCGCCGGACGGGTGGGTCACGGTGACGTTGCGATGCGCGTCGGTCAATCACAGCGACCTGGCCGCCATCCGTGGGCACGGGTTCGATCCGGCCGGGCCGCCGCGGGTGCTCGGCTCGGACGGTGCGGGCCTCGACCCGGACGGCAACGAGGTCATCGTCTATCCCATCCTGGCGGCGGCGCGGTACCCCGATCCGATGCACGATCCCGGTCTGCGGATGTTGTCGCAGGGTGTCGACGGCACCTGGGCCGAGCGGGTCCAGGTGCCCCGCGCCAACCTGGTGCCGAAGCCGCCGGAGCTGACCTGGGAGCAGGCCGCGTGCCTGGGTACCGCCTGGCTGACCGCCTACCGGATGCTGTTCGGCCGCGCCCGGGTCGCCCCCGGTGGCACGGTTCTCGTGCAGGGTGCGGGCGGCGGCGTCCCGACCGCCCTGATCCGCCTGGCCGTGGCCGCCGGGTTGCGGGTGTGGGTCACCAGCCGCGACCCGCACCGCGGTCGACGCGCGGTCGAGCACCTCGGCGCACATGCCGCCTTCCCGTCCGGCGCCGTGTTGCCCGAACCCGTGGACGCGGCCCTGGACTGCGTCGGTCAGGCGACGCTGGCGCACTCGTTGCGCTCGGTCCGCCCCGGCGGGCAGGTCGTGATCGCCGGGGCCGTAACCGGTGCCACCGTCGGCCTCGACCTGACCGACCTGTTCGTGCGGTCGATCTCCCTGCACGGCAGTGCGATGGGCACCCCCGCCGAGCTGTTTGCACTCGCCCGGCTGTGCGCCACCACCGGCGCCGTACCCGTGATCGACACAGTCTGGCCCCTCACCGACGCCCGCCCGGGTATCGCCAGGGCCCTCACCGGCCAACAGTTCGGCAAGATCGTCCTGCGCTGCGACCGGTGAGCCTCGGCGCGCCGCCCCCGTCGGCGGCGCGGACTGTTCCGGAGTCGCTACTTCTGCCCGGCGGTGGGGCTCGACACCTCAGGCTGCTGAACTGCCACGGGCTTTGGACGTCCCGATGCGGTGGGTGAGTGCGGTGTGGCGACGCCCGGCTCCCGGGGTTCGGACCGCGGCCGCCAGCGCCTTACGGGATCCGACCAGGACAACAAGTTTTTTGGCGCGGGTGACGCCGGTGTAGAGGAGGTTGCGTTGCAGCATCATCCACGATGAGGTGGTGAGGGGAAGCACGACGGCAGGGTATTCACTGCCCTGGGAGCGGTGGATGCTGACGGCGTAGGCATGGGCGAGCTCGTCGAGTTCGGAGAAGTCGTAACTGAGACTTTCGTCCTCGTCGGAGAGCACGGTCAGCGTCTGTTCCTCGGAGTTGATGGCGGTGACGACGCCGACGGTCCCGTTGAAAACCCCGGCCTTGCCCTTCTCGTAGTTGTTGCGAAGCTGGGTGACCTTGTCGCCGACCCGGAACACCCGCCCCCCGTAGCGGCGCTCGGGCATGCCCTCCCGCGCCGGGGTGAGGGTTTCCTGCAGCAGGATGTTGAGATTGCCGGCCCCGGCCGGTCCGCGGTGCATCGGTGCCAGGACCTGAACGTCGCGGCGGGGATCGAGCCCGAAGCGTTTCGGGATGCGGCGGGCGACGATGTCCACCACCATTGTGGCGGTCTCCTCCGCTGGATGCAGACCGGAGTCCTCGGCCGGCTCGCAGGAAAACCAGAAGAAGTCCGCGAAGCCGTTCAGCTGTGGCGGCGTCCCGGAATTGATGCGGTGGGCGTTGACCACGATGCCGGACTGCTGTGCCTGCCGGAAGATCCTGGTCAGCCGGACCCTGGGGATGGTGTCGGCGGCGAGCAGGTCGCGCAGGACCTCACCGGCGCCGACCGAGGGAAGCTGGTCGACGTCACCGACGAGGAGTAGATGTGCTCCCGGCGGGACCGCTTTCACCAGCTTGTTGGCCAGGATGACGTCCATCATCGAGGATTCGTCCACCACCACCAGATCGGCGTCCAGCGGATTGTCCCGGTCATATCGGGGGTCGCCGCCGGGTTGCAGTTCCAGCAGCCGGTGGACGGTGGCGGCCTCGTGCCCGGTGAGCTCGGCCAGCCGTTTCGCGGCCCGCCCGGTCGGCGCGACCAGCACCACCCGGGCGTTGCGGGCCCGGGCGAGCTCCACCACCGAACGGACGGTGAAGCTCTTGCCGCATCCGGGACCGCCGGTGAGCACCGCGACCTTGCTGGTGAGCGCGAGCCGGACCGCTGCCTCCTGTTCGTCGGCCAACTCTTGACCGGTCCGGCCCCGCAGCCAGCCAAGCGCCCGGCACCAGTCCACGTCCGTGAACGTCGCCAACCGATCCTGGTCGGCGTGGAGCAGCCGCAGCAGCCCGTCGGCGAGGGAGGTCTCCGCGCGGTGGAACGGCACCAGGTAGACCGCCGGAACGGTGGCGTCCCCGGCCGGAACGCCCTCGCGGATCACGCCCTCATCGGCGGCGAGCTGCTCCAGACACGGGCCGATCAGCGCGCGTTCGACCTCGAGGATCTTCATCGCCTCGGTGACCAGGTTCGGTGCGGGCAGGAAGCAGTGCCCGTCGTCGGCGGCCTGCGACAGGGTGTACTGCAACCCGGCTTTGATCCGTTCGGGACTGTCGTGGGGAATGCCGACCGCCTGGGCGATGGTGTCGGCGGTCCGAAACCCGATTCCCCACACGTCGGCGGCGAGCCGGTAGGGCTGCGTGCGGACCACACCGATGGAAGCGTCCCCGTACTTCTTGTAGATCTTCACGGCCAGGGAGGTGGACACCCCCACCCCCTGGAGAAACACCATCACCTCCTTGATCGCCTTCTGCTCCTCCCAGGCGTCGGTGATCTTTCTGGTGCGTTTGGGTCCCAGCCCGTGCACCTCGATCAGCCGCGCCGGCTCCTCCTCGATGATCCGCAGGATGTCGGTGTCGAAATGCGCGACCATCCGCTCGGCCATCGCCGGCCCGATTCCCTTGATCAGCCCCGAGCCGAGGTAGCGGCGAATGCCCTGGATCGTGGCGGGCAGCACCGTGGTGTACGAGTGCACCTGAAACTGCCGGCCGTACCGGGGATGACTGCCCCACTGCCCGGTCAGCCGCAGACTCTCCCCGATCTGCGCGCCCAGCAAAGGTCCGACCACCGTCAGCAGGTCCGGGCCGGACCGCTCGGTGGCCAGCCGGGCGATGGTGTAGCCGGTCTCCTCGCTGACGAAGGTGATCCGCTCCAACACCCCCTCCACCACCGCCTGGCGCGCGGCATCAGCAGAAGCACGCGTAACTGTCACAGCCAGCCATTATGCGAGGTCCGCGCGGTGGAGGTCGTCGGGGTGGGCCAGGTCGCGGGGATCTGGACCGCCGCGCGCGGGTCGGCGGCCTCGGCTCCAGGCCGCACCCGCCCACGGCAGCAACCCTCTTCGCTCAGAGGCGAAAAATCTGTCCCCGCCACAGTAGACATCGGTCCTCGCGTCAGGTAGCTTTGCTCTCGTACCCAACGGAGTCCAGGGTCGCGGCAGACACGAACTGTCGCGAGCGGGACGGTGGCCAGGGAGGCCGCCGAGCATCACCGCGGAAGTTCGGCAGTACCCCGTCAGACAGCGAGTGGAGAGGAGCAGACGCCATCAGGATCGCCCGGGCGATGGTCCAGGTCGCTCGGTCACTGCATGCCCCGGATTGGAAGGTGGTTCCCGGTCACGCACACGCGATCTCCGCACCCGCCCTCTGAGGCGGCGGCGCGGAGCCAGGAACCCGGCGAACCTGGCCGGTAGATGGTGTTGAGCCCTCGGGGCCCTGGTGTCGGACGACACCAGGGCCCCCTTCGACGTATCCACGATTCGATGTGTTCACATCCGACGCATCCACATCCGATGCAGCTACAAGAGAGGTGCGATGAGTCCTGGAACAACCCGCAAACCGGCTGACAGCCTCGACGACGACGACTACCCCGCCTATACCGTGGGCCGCGCGGCCGACATGCTCGGTACCACGCCCGCCTTCCTGCGAGCCCTCGGTGAGGCTCGCCTGATCACTCCGCTGCGTTCGGAGGGCGGCCACCGCCGCTACTCCCGCTACCAGCTGCGCATCGCCGCCCGCGTCCGGGAGCTCGTCGACCAGGGAACCGCGATCGAGTCCGCCTGTCGCATCGTCATCCTCGAAGACCAGCTCGCGGAAGCCCAGAAGATCAACCAGCAACTACGCGACGACCAGTCCGCCAGCCGCTGACCACCGAGCCGCCTCGCCCAGAGCCAGGCGGCCGTCGGGGACATCCACACCGGCCAGGCCCGGTCGGCGAACGTCCGCAAAACAGGCCGTAAGCCTCTATCCGGCGTCCTTGTCCCGGAACAAAGACGCCGCCTGGTGTTCGCTGGGAGAGCACCTCAGTCGGGTGCGCCTACCCGTATCCCCGCTCTGTCACCGAGGACAGCTCCCCATGACCCAGGTCTTCCCTACCGGCATGCCCAGATCCGATTTCGGCATCCGCGTTCCCGAGCGGATCCATCCCGCGGCCGAACAGATCGGCGACCAGCTCATGACCTGGGCGTCCCGGGTCGGCCTGGTGACCGACGCCCGCGAGCGTGCCCGGCTCGACGCCGCCGGTTTCCATCTGCTGGCCGCGCGCGTCCTGCCCGACGCACCCCGCGGCGGCGTCGAGGTCTTCGCCCAGTGGGTGCTGTGGCTGTTCCATCTCGATGACGAGCAGGACGAGGGGCCGATGGGCCTGCGCGCCGAGCTCGTGCACACCACCTACGCCGCGATCACCTCGATCATCGAGGGACGGCCCGTGCCCGCCACGGCCCCCGCCCCGGTCACCGCCCTGGCGGACCTGTGGCCCCGAACCGCCCGGGGGATGCCCGCGCAGTGGCGCCGCCGCATCCTCGAGCACATCCATCACCATCGCGACGCGTTTCTCACCCAGATCACCCACCGGCACAACGGCACACTGGCGACCCCGGCCGAATACCCGTCCCTGCGCCGCGACGACAACGCCATGTTCATGTTCGATCTGCTGGAAGTCGTCCACCAGACCGAGATCCCGCCGGGCCTCGCCGCCACCAGCAGCTGGACCGAGCTGTGCGCGGCTTCCAGCGACATCGCCGCCTGGTGCAACGACGTGGTGTCCCTGCCCCGGGAGAGCGCACGCGGCGAGACCACCAACTACGTCCTCGTGCTCCGCCATGCCACGGGCTGCGACGAGCGCACCGCACTCGAACAGGTACACGCCCACATCACCGGACGGTCGCACGACCTCGGCGAGGCCGAACGTGCGTTTCTCACCGACGCGCGGCGCCTGGCGCCGACGACGGACCCGGACCGGCTACGCCTGATCGTGCGCACCATCCGCGACATGCCAGGCGCACACCTGGCCTGGATGCTCACCTCCGGCCGGCACCAGGAGCGCACCCCGGCCCCGTAACCCGCTGAACAACGGGCCGACTCCCGCGTCCTCGCCAGCCTCCTGGCCGCCTGTGCTGTCCGGGTCCGGGTCCGGGTCAGCCGGGCGGGTGGACGACCAGGACGGCACCGCCGGCATGGGCGAGGACGGAGCTGGCCACGCTGCCGAGCAACTGGCCGGCCAGCCGGGAGTGCCGATGCGCGCCGACCACGATGAGCGCGGCCTGGCGCTCGGCGGCGGTGGCGACGATGCCCTGCCAGGTCGGCGCCGCCTGGACGGTGATGCTCTGGGCGCGCAGTCCCGCGGCCTCGGCGAGCCGGACACCGTGCGCGGCGACGTCGGCGGCGGCCTTCTCGACCTCGGCGGCGTTGTTCGCGTCGAAATGCTGCGGGCCGACCGGTGTGAATCCGACGTCGGAGGGCTGCCACACGCACAGCACAAGCGTCTCCCGTCCGGGCGGAAGCTGCGACGCGGCGTACTCGATGGCGTGGCCGGCGACGTCACCGCCGTCATAGGCGAACAGCACCGGGCCGGTGGGACGACCAGCCCGGGCACCGGGCCGCCCGGCGTCGGCGTCGGGTGTGGCGGCGACATGGGGTGTGGCGTCGGAGCGGGATGTGGACATCAGTCGACGCTTTCCGGGACGGGGAGGGCCACGTCCAGATCATCCAGATCGTGGGACCTGCGGACTCGGCTCAGCAGCGGCGGCGAGTACCAGGCCGGACGCTGGCCGGCCAGGAACGTGTCGAGGTCGGGGGTCTGCGGGCGGGCACCGCTGAGGGCGTAGATCATGACACCCAGCGCGGCGCCGGCCAGAGCGAGGCCCAGGCCGATCCACAGGGCGATGTTCGTTCCCTCGTTGAGGTCGCCGGTCACCGTGGCCGCGAAATGGGCGAAGATCGGCGCGATCATGAAAGCCGCGACCGCGCGCAGGAGCTCGACCACGGCGAACACCCGCGGCAGGCTCGCGGAAGGTACGGAGAAACCGGCCACGAACAGCGCCGGGGCGACCGTGGCGCCCAGGGCGAGTCCGGTCAGCGCGGAGCCGAGCAACGCCAGTGGCTGGCTGTCGGGCATCCCGAGCCGGAAGACGAGAATCCCGGCGGCGAGCAGGACCATGCCCACCAGCGGCAGGTAGTGCAGGGAACGCCGGGCGATGACCAGACCGAACACACCCGCGGCGATCACCGCGCCACCGAGTTCGGGTAGGAAGAGCAGTCCGACCCGCACCGGGCCGTACGTCTCGGAAAGCACCGAGGCGGTCAGCACCGTCGCGGACACCGACGCCGCCGCGGCGAACAGCGCGGTCACCACGCCCGCGACCGGGATCGCGCTGGTGAGCATCTCCCGCACCATCAGCAGCGGCTGCGCCGACCGGTACTGGTAGACGATGAGGCCGACGATCAGGGCCAGACCGCCCAGCAGCGGGACGATCACCTCGACGTCCAGGAAGCTGTGGCTGGTCAGTTCGGACGCGCCGAGGAAGGCCGCGAGGCTGCCGGCCGCGGCCAGCGCGATGGCCGGCAGGTCGCGGGGGGCGTCGGGGTTCGCCGGGGGTGCGTCCTCGAAGGTGAGCACGACCAGCAGCAGCGCGAGCACCGAGACCGCGGTGACGATCCAGAACAGCGGTCGCCAGGCGTCCGCGTCGGCCTGCAGGCCACCGATGAACGGACCGAGCGCGACCGCGCCGAAGATGCCCATGTTCATGATCATGACGGTGGTGTGCAGCCGTTCGCGCGGATAGCCGATCGCCAGCGGCGGGACGGCGGCGATCAGCAGCATGCTGGTGGCCAGGCCCTGCACCGTGTGGCCGGCGATGAACATGGCCGCGTTCTGCGCCACCGCCGTCAGCACCGATCCGACGACGAGCAGGGCCGCATAGGCGAGCAGCATCCGTCGCTGCGGCAGGTGCAGGCCGAGCTGGACGGCGAGCACCGTGCCGAGCGCGTAGGCGGCGTTACCCAGGCCCGAGCTGAGACTCATCGTCTGCGCGCTCATGTGCAGCTGGCTGGCGATGATCGGTGCCAGCGGGTCAAGCGCGGCCGACAGTGCCAGATAGGGAATAATTGCGAACATCACCATGGCAGCGGATGCCGCGTATCTGCCAGCAAGGGGACCTTGGCGCATAAATACCTTCTGGTATTGGGCGTGCGAAAATGGCAAGAATGATCGGCTGGAAGACGGCAGGTTTTCTACCGATACCCTCACGCTTCCCCCGCTGGACGAACAGGGGGAACGGGCGGACTGTGAGAATAGTTACCCTCTGCTAAAGATAGGCTTTGGCGGGAATACCCGGCGGGCCGCCGGCCTGGGCTTCTCACCGCCGGCCCGGGCTTCGGCCGCGGCTCTGGCGCTGGCCGGCCCGGGCCTTCGCGCATGGTCCGGCCCGGGCCTTCGCGCATGGTCCGGCCCGGGCCTTCGCGCATGGTCCGGCCCGGGTCCGGGCGCCGAATCCGACCGCGATCCCCGCCTCGGTAGGGCTGTGCCGTCACTCGCCGGGGCGATCTTCGTCAGCTGCTCGACCCGCACGTGGCGCCCGGCTGGCCGACGGTCGACCCGGTGGCGGTAGGCGCCGGCGGGCCCGGTGACCTTGCGGGGCCTGGATCACCTGTCGTGGATCGTCTGCGCTGCGGCGGTAGCTGAGCCCCGCGCCAACTCGCCGGCACGCCGCGGCGATGGGGCCCGCAGGCCTCATGAGAGGCTGTTTTCATGTCTTTGAGGACGTTCCGTCAGGGACGGTGCGCCGGCCGGCCCTCAGGCCGGGTCCGCGCGCTCCAGGCGGCGTAAGTGGGTGTCGGTGCCGCCGCCAGCGCCGCTGCCGACGAGGTGCTGGCGTTGCTGGCGGTGCGCGGCGACGCGGATTTCGCGCTGCGGATGCAGCGCTTCTTCCCGCGGCGGATTCGCGCTCTCGGTGTCAGCAACGCCACGGTCGTGGCGGTCGCGAACGGGTATCTCCAGGGACGGGGAAGCGTTTCGGCCGGCCGGCGACTCGAGATCGCCGAGGAGGTGCTGGAACGTGCCTCCCACCACGAGGAGGTGCTGCTGGCGTTCGCGCTGCTGCACAAGGTCGCCGGATCCCAGCTGGACGACGACTTCCTCGACCGCGCCGAGATCTGGCTGAACCGGTATGTGTCGAACTGGGCGCAGTGCGACGACCTCTGCCTGAAGTTGCTCTACCCGTTCCTGCGCGGGCACCTGGAGCTGATTCCACAAACACGCGGATGGGTCGAGGGCGAGTCCGGGTGGACACGCCGGGCGGCGAACGTCGCGGTGGTGAAGTTCGTTCGGCGCAGGGTGGGAAGGGTCACGTTCGAACTTCCCGTCGCGCACGCCTTCGGTAACGCCACCTCGCTCCTGTACGACGACGATGTCTACGTCCAGAAGGGATGTGGCTGGCTGCTGAAGGTGGTCGGCCAGGTCCATCCGGTCGACCTGGCCGACTACCGACACCGTTGGCATGCGCAGATGAGGCGGGAGACCTTCCGTTACGCGGTGGAAGGTCTGGACCGGGAAACGCGAGCGGCTCTGCTGGCGCTGGGTTGAGCGGTCCCGGTCACCGTCGTTCGCGGCGGGCCCGGTCGGCGTAAAGGCGGCGCTGCTCCAGTTCGATCTTCTTCCAGGGGCGTAGGAGTTCGGCGGCGAGGCGGGCGTCTCGGCGGGACTGGAGCCAGGCGTTCTCGCGCAGCAGTCTGCGGTAGCTGGCGAGCCTTCGTTCGGGCAGCGTGCCGTCCTCGATGGCGGCGAGTACCGCGCAGCCGGGTTCGGTGCGGTGCTCGCAGTCCCCGTACCGGCAGTCCGCGGCGAGTTCGGTGATCTCGGCGAAGGTCGCGTCGAGCCCGCTGTCGACATCCCAGACGCCGATTCCACGCAGACCGGGGGTGTCGATGAGAATCCCACCGGAAGGCAGCGGAACCAGCTCCCGCCGTACGGTCGTGTGCCGACCCTTTCCGTCCTGCGGCCGAACCCGTCCGACAGCGAGTTTCTCCTCACCCAGCAGGGCGTTGACCAACGTCGACTTGCCCACGCCGGACGGCCCGACCAGGACCGCCGATCGGCCACCCAGCACGGCTTCTCCGGGCGTCGGCCCAGAGCCCGTCGGGTCCGCGGCCGCGCCGGCGGCGAGTTCGTCGCGCAGGGCTGCCAGACCGGTCCCGTCGAACGCCGAAACGGTCAGGATGTCGACGCCGGGTGCGGCGGCGGTGACAGCGGCCAGGGCGCGGGCGGCGCCGTCGCGGCTGCCGTCGACGAGCAGATCCGCCTTTGTCAGGACGATCAGTGGTCGGGCTCCGCTTTCCCAGGCCAGCGTGAGCAGCCTTTCGAGGCGGCCGAGATCCGGCTCGGTCGACAGGGTGGCGACCACCAGCACGATGTCGATGTTCGCCGCCAGCACCTGGCCTTCGGAGCGGCC
The DNA here is from genome assembly GCF_023243055.1 of Frankia sp. AgPm24. NCBI lineage: Bacteria > Bacillati > Actinomycetota > Actinomycetes > Frankiales > Frankiaceae > Frankia > Frankia sp. AgPm24. Next base: position 46,532 of record NZ_JALKFW010000183.1, read on the forward strand.
CGATGCCGACGAACGGACGAGGGCGCTGTGCCGCGTGAGCAGCTCGACGATCGTGGGGTCCGCCGCGGTGGACAAGGCCACCCAGTCGCCCGTACAGGGCGTCAGGTGCGCGTCGCTGGCATGCGTCAGACCGATCCGGGCATTGGCTGTCCCGCGCTCGGTGACCAGATCACAGCGATCCCGGTCGCGACGCAGAATACGGGCCGGGATCAGTCCGGCGGTGCGGCGGGGTGCGAACCGTGTTTCGTCGCTGGCGGTCCAGCCATAGCGACGCAGTTCGGTGCCGGGAACACCGGCCGAAGATGCGTTGGTGGCGGCCGGCGGATCGGCTGGCCGGAAAGGGCGGTCAGTGCGGGCATGCTGGTGACGCGAAGAAGCACGTCGAGAAGACAACGTCGAGACCCTTGGGTGAGGTGGGTCCCGCTGGCCTTCTGCCACCCATGGTGGAACCGGGAACCGGGCGGGGGAAAGCCGCGCGGCGAGGTGACAACGGTCAGTCGGTGACCCGGGGGGAAAGTGGGAACAGCGCCGCAGAAGCGATGACAACCCGCGTGGCCATGAGCCACCTCCCGAAGATTCCGACAGCCCGTCGGCACGCCGACCCGGACTGATCCTTTTACCGTGAAAGAACGCTACCATCGCCGCCGCGCGGCCCGCCAATCATTTTCCCGCACCGCCCACCGCTGCCCGCCGTCGCGGCTCTGGCGTCGGGTCCAGCACTACTTATGCGCACGATCGTGGGCTGACCGAGCCGTTCGACAGCCATCGGCTGCCGTTCGAGGTCGCGGGCGGACAGCTGGCCTGGGTCCTCGGCGTGGGCGCCGGCTGGTCGCCGCAGCGCACCGCCCGGGTCGAGGAGATCATCATCCTGCACATGCGCGACGATGTGGCCCCCGACGACGACCCCGAATCCCACCTGTTGCAGGTCGCGACCAGCTGGGATGTCAGCGGGCGGCGTCGCCAGCCGGATCGCCGCCAATCCCCTCGACGCCGATTCCACCGACCCTGGCCGTCGAACCGCTGATGGGTGAGACGTGTGGAGTCGCCCGACTCCACACGCGGTCGGGGCACGCCGTGAGGGGTGCGCCGCGTTTCGCGGGCGCACCCCTCGAGTTCCGGTCCGTCGGGTGGGCTGGTCAGGCGGCCAGGCTCACCACGAGGGTCTGGCCGGACTGCGGGCGGTAGAGGAGGAAGTTCGTCGAGCGGTAGGTGCGCTTACCGAGGACGTCGCACCTGACCTGGACGGTCGCGGTGCTGGGCAGCTGCGGGTTGCCGAAGACGGTCGAGAAGCGTCCGCCGACGCCCACGGTCGCGCCATGTGACTCCCCGCCGCCGCTGATCAGAAGCGATTCGGCCGAACCGATGGTGCACCGGACTGTTCCGGTGACCGTCAGCGGATTGTTGATGGTGCCGGCGGCCGCCGGCAGAGCCAGGGGGATGGCGACCAGGGGCGCCGCGATCCCGGCGAGCACGGCAACGGTCCTGAACCTTGAGATTCCGCGCACGACACACCTCCGAGGCAGGTCAACGACGTGCTGCTCCAGGTGTACCCATCGACACCCCAGGTAGTCGATGGGTGCGGGTGAGTGACGTGCGGCCGCCGATCACACGCCGGCGTGGCAGCAGACCTCCAGTTCCATCCCGTCCGGGTCGCGGAAGAACAGGGACCACTCCGAGCCGAGCCGCTGGATCTCACCGATGTCGGCGCCGTGCTCGCGCAGCCGGTCGCGGGTCGCCTCCAGGGTCGCCAGCGAGTCGACGGCCAGGCCGAAATGGTCGATGGGCCCGCGCCCGCCCATGCGACGCCGATCGACGGCGCCGTCCTCAGCCGACGCTTCGAACACGTTGAGTGCCGCACCTCCACCGAGGTCAAGGATCGTCATCCGAGGGTGACCCTGCTCCGCGGCCATCTCGAAGGTGGTCTTCGCGTCGAAGACGTCGGAATAGAATGCGACGATTTTGTCCAGATCGGACGTGATCGTGGCGATGTGGTTGAAGCCTGTCGTGATCGGCATTGTTCCCCGCTTCTGCCCGGCTACTGGCCCGTTGCCCTCGCCCGCAGGTTATGACCTCAACCGGAGTTCAGGTCAACCGAGGTTCAGGACAACCGGCGCGTCAGCTGGCCGACTCCGGCGCTCGGAGCGGATCGCTGTTGTCGGCGCTCAGTCGTGCAGGGGCAGGTCGTTGCCGGTGCCGGCGGGCTGCTGCCGCGCGATGACGATGGGCGCCTCCAACGCCGCTGTGGGTGCGGCCTCGCCGGGCTGGTGGACGACGACGGCCGGCGCGTCCGACAGGCCCGGGCGGAGCAGGAGGAAGGTGAGCAGCAGGCCGAGGAGCAGGAAACCGGCGCCGACGAACATGCCGAACGCGCTGCCGGCGGCGAAGGCGCGCAGGGGGTCGTGGCCGCTGGCGATGAGGCCCTCGGTCCGGTTGTTGGCCAGGGTGGCGAGGATCGCCAGCGCGATCGCGCCGGAGATCTGCATCGTCACGTTCACGATGCCGGACGCGAGACCCGCGTCGGCGGGCGGAACGTCCCGCATCGCGATCGTCAGGAGGGGGAGAAATGTCAGGGCCGCGCCGACACCCACGCCCATGAGGGCGATGAACAGCCAGGGAAAGTAGCCGCCACTGCCGTATCCCTCGAACCAGCCGAGCAGCACCAGGCTGCTGGTCAGCACGACCAGCCCGCTGATGAGAACCGAGCGGGCACCGAGTCGATCCATCAGGCGGGTCGTGATGCCGAAGGAGAAGAATATGATGACCAGGCTTTGGGGGAGAAACGCCAGCCCCGTCTCGATCGCGTTGTAGCCCAGCACCCGCTGCAGGAAAAGGGTGCCGAAGAAGAAGACACCGAACACCCCGGAGATGGCCGCCGAACGGATCGCGGCCGAGCCGACCAGGGCGCGCTGGCGCAGGATGCGCAGCGGAACGATCGGGTTGGCCACCCGTGCTTCCCAGCCGAAGAACGCGGAGAGCAGGACGACGGCCACCGCACCGGCGATGAGCGTACGGGCCGAGAGCCAGCCGTGGTCGGCCGCACCGACGATGCCGGCGATTCCGATCACCGCGGCGACCGTGACCAGCAGGGCGCCCACCACGTCCAGCCCGCCGGTGCCGGTGCCGGGCCGGGCGGGGATCAGCCGCAGGCCCGCGATCAGGGAGAAGACCCCGATCGGAAGGTTGATCGCGAAGATCCAGTGCCAGCTGAGCAGCTGGGTGAGCACACCGCCGAGGAGCAGACCGATCGAGCCGCCGCCGACGGTGATGATCATGTAGTAGTTCATGGCTCGGCCACGTTCCTGGCCGGCCGGAAAGTCGGTGACGATGAACGCGAGCACCGCCGCCGACGCGAGCGCGCCGCCGACTCCCTGTGCGAAGCGGGCGGCCACCAGGATCTCCTCGCTGGTCGCGAGGCCGCAGCCCGCGGAGGCCGCGGTGAAGATCGCCATGCCGGCCAGGAACACGGACTTGCGGCCGATCAGATCACCCAGCCGGCCCGCCACCAGGAGCAGGCTGCCGTAGCTGACGAGGTATGCGTTGACGATCCAGGTCAGGCTCGCCTGGCTGATCTTCAGATCTTCCTGAATGGCGGGGAGTGCCACATTTAGGACATTACCGTCCAGGATAATCATTAGTTGCGAGGTGAGCACGGCGAGTAGGGCCAGCCACCGGCGGGTTCGGGTGGGGTCCGCGACATCGGGCTCGGTCATGGAGAGTCACTTTATCGGTGTCTATCCATGAATATGTAGAAGATGAGGGGAGGGTAACGTCGTATGATCCGGCTGTCGAATCTGCCTCGGCCAGTGGTAGTTCGATCGGCGCCGGTTCGGTGGATGTCAGTGACGTCGGCACTCGTCTGGGTGACGCAGGCACCCGCGGTCCCGCTGAGTCACCCGTCACGGCGGGTGTACGCCCAGGCTCGACGCCTCGCCGGCCTGATGTACCAGGCGGGCGCTGGGTGCGCTGTGGTGCGCGGGCGGCACGCGGTGAGCACAGTGTCGGGTCCGGATGTCCGCGGGGTGCGAGGCTGTCGATGTGAGCGGGTGGTGGGAACGGAACATCGCGGAACCGGGAAAAGGGCCGCTGCTGCTGTGCCTGGTGGCTTTTCTGGTCACATTCCTGGTGACGCGGACAATTGTGCGGCTCATCCGGGCCGGGCGTGGCCCTTTTCGTAACATCTCGACCGGCGGACTGCATGTACACCATGTCGTGCCGGGCACGCTCCTGCTGATCAGCGGCGGGATGCTGGCGGTCGGGACACCGACGCACGCCCCGTGGCGGCAGGTCGCCGGGGTGGTGGTCGGGGTTGGGGCAGCCCTGGTGCTTGACGAGTTCGCGTTGATTCTGCATCTGGAGGATGTCTACTGGGAGCAGGCCGGACGAGCCTCGGTCAACGCGGTGCTGCTCGCCGCCGGGATCATGGGCTGTGTGCTGCTCGGCTTCTCACCGCTGGGCGTCGATGACCTCCGGGATCAGGAACTGGCGTTCCGCACGTTCCTGGTCGTGGACATCGTGGTCGGGATGCTGCTGGTGGCCGTCGCGCTGTTGAAGGGAAAGTACGGAATGGCCCTGCTGGGTATCTTCCTGATCCCGTTGGCGGCGATCGGCAGTATCCGGCTGGCTCGGCCCAACTCCCCCTGGGACCACTGGTTCTACGGCCGCTCGCCGGGCAAGGCGGCCCGGGCGGCACAGCGGGAGGCGATGGCGCCGCCCCTGGTCGTCCGCATCCGTACGAAGGCCGAGAACCTGCTCGCCGGCGCGCCCAGCCCCAAGTAGAACCAGCCTCGAGGAGACCCAGCCCAAGGACAACCAGGTCATGAGGAGGACCAGGTCATGAGGAGGACCAGGTCATGAGGAGGACCAGGTCATGAGGAGGACCAGGCGCGTCAGGAGGCCGCCGCGCTCCGGCATGGCGCTCGCGAACCCGGGCCGGGCGCGCCTGTCCCGGGTTCTCCGTGACAGGCGCGCCGACCGACCCGGGTTCGTCAAGGCCGTCAGTCGGGGAGGCGGTCGAGAATCCAGGCGCTGATCTCCTCGGTCACGGCACTGTGCGGGGTGGGGTTGGAGGAGGTGAGGAAGTCGTCGAGCGGGCTTTCCTCGGGCGGCAGGCTGTCGATGTCCGCGTAGAGGTCGTCGTTGGTCTCGATGCCGCGGATCGCGATGGCGCTGGACGTGGGCACGAAGCAGATCGAGCGGTGGGAGACGTCGACGTTCTCGCCGGCGTCCTTGAGGGTGTCCGCCAGGATGCCGAACGACTCGAGGGTGCCGCCGGGCGCACCGTCGAGGTCGGGGAAGTCGTTCGTGCGAACGGTGATCTCGCCGAGCAGGCCGCGCAGCTCCGCGACGACCCGGTCGCGTCCGCCGGCCTGGGTGAGCAGCCGGGTGTCGGTCAGGTACGGGCCGTTGCTGCGCAGGGCCTCGACGCCGGGCGCCACCCCGTTGGCGTGGCCGTTGCCGACACCGTTGGCCACCCCGAGCAGGCGCGGGATGCGCGGCCAGTCACCGACCTGACGCAGCTGCTCCAGCAGCTCGGCGCGGGCCCGATCCTCGGCGGGAACACCCGTGGGCGCCTCGAGGTGACGCCACAGCAGCTGGCGGGACGCGGGGCTGTTCAGCTGCTGGGACAGGGCGTCGTTGACGGGAGCGAGGTGGTGGGCGATCGCCTGCAGCGCGATGGGCACGGACGCACCCCGATGCGGGCTGTCGACCGACAGGTACACCCCGACCTGGTGATCCATCCGCTGGAGTTCCAACCTGGCCAGCGCGTAACGGGTGACGATTCCACCCATGCTGAAGCCGCCGACCAGCAGCCGGGCGTCTCCCACCCGTTCGGCGACGGCCCGCTGGATCGCGGCCGTCGCGACCTGCGCGTTGTTCAGGATGGACGCGGAGCGGTCGTCGAAGCCGATCAGGATCAGGTCGCGACCGCGCTCACGCAGCCGGGTGGCGAACCGGTGTGGCTCACCGTCGACGTGCTCCCAGAAGGCGTCGAAGTTCGTCGGGCCGGAATTGAATCCGTCGGCGAGCAGAACCGGCCGGGTCAGGCCGCGGTTGCCCTGGCCGTAGTAAACCCGGGCGGCACCGCCGGGAAGGGGCCATTCGTCGTCCGCGGCCTGGGCCCGCCGGGCCGGCTGCTCTCCCGCCGGTGTGACCAGACCGATCGGTCCGATCGCCTGCCGGGCGCGCTCGAGATCCTGATTCGCCATTCCGTGTCCTCTCCCTGCCTACAAGTGGTCACTGAAAGTAGTACCTCGACTCCGGTCCGGGGTTGGGCAGGTGCTGGACGGGCCGTGTGTCGCTGATCATCCACGCCGGATCCTGTGATCGTCCGCCGTGTCGTCGGCCTCGGCCGAGGCCGCGGCGAGCGGAGGGCTGCCGGTCTCGACCGTTCGGAGAGTGACCAGTCTCGGGTCCTGTCTGGCCGGGAGGAGTTCGTCAGTGTGCCGCAGATCCTTGCCAACTTGCGGACAGAACCCGAGGAAGCGGCATATCTTGACAGCTGAGCCCGCATGCGCGGAGCTCGGTGTCAGGGCACCGCGTGTCGGGGAAGTCGGTCACTTCCTGTGTATGTGGTTCCACCTGTCCCTGCCGGCCGGCCGGGTGTGGCGCGCGGTCCCGTGCCAGGCCTGACTCGATGTCGACCGGACGCTCCCCGGCCGGGGGGCGCCCGGCCCCGCCGTCTGCTGTCCGGTGTCAGTTCTGGGATGGGGATCGTCGCCGACCTCCCCGCCGGGGGCCAGCGGGATGCGGCCAGTGGGACAGCCGTGTCCCGACCCGTCACCCAGATCACGCCACGCGGATCACATCACCCGGCTCGCCGTGGTGGGCCCCGGAACGCGCCGGCCGCCCACCACCTGTTTGCGCGCCCTTCCATCGGACGACTGTTATGGGGACCACGGACCACATGCCAGCAACACGCCAGCGCAGAAACCCGTTCGCCGCCGTGCTCGCCGCTCTGATCGCGGCTCTGATAGTCCTCGTCACGCTCACCGCCTGCGGGAGCGATTCCGACGGTGACTCCGCCTCGCCCGCGACTGCCAGCTCGGCCGCGTCGACAACCCACGAGGTCGTCGACATGGGCGGTCGGCATGTCACCGTGCCGACCCACCCGAATCGGATCGTCACCAACTATCCGGCCGTCACGCAGATCATCTTCATGCTCGGCGGGATCGAGCGGGTCGTCGGTGTGCCGCTGAGCAACCTCACCACCCTGCCGTTGTTCAAGAAGATCTACCCACCGCTGGCCCAGAAGAAGGCGGTGTTCGGCTCCGACACCACCACCGTCAACACCGAGACCCTGCTCGGCCAGAAGCCCGATCTGGTGGTCCTGACCGCCGGTAACCAGGCGCTCGTCAAGAAGATCACCGACCTGGGTGTGCCGGTGGTGCAGATCGCCTCGTTCCCGAACTACAAGAAGCTCAACGAGGGCGTCGAGTTCCTCGCGGATGTGCTCGGCGGCGAGGCGCCCAGGCGTGCCCAGCAGTACGTCGAATACGTCGACGAGAACGTCAGCACCATCAACAAGGGCCTCGAGGGTATTCCGGCGACCGACCGGCCGAAGCTCTACTACACCGCCAACAGCCCGCTCAACACCGAGGGCGGCGGCTCGATCATCGACAACTGGTCGACCCTTGCCGGTGGGGTCAACGTCGCCACCGCGCACGGTGTCCAGGGCACCATGAAGGACGTCTCGGCCGAGTCGATCGTCCAGTGGGACCCCGAATACGTCTTCTGCCGCGACGCCTCCTCCTGCCGCGCCATCCAGGCCGACCCGCGCTGGTCCTCGGTCTCCGCGGTGCGCGACAAGCACCTGATCGTCAACCCACGCGGCGTGTTCGTCTGGGCCGCGCGCAGCGCCGAGGAGGCCCTCCAGCCCCTCTTCGTCGCCAGGACCCTGCACCCCGCGCAGTTCGCCGACGTCAGCATCGAGAACGAGATCAAGGAGTTCTACAAGACCTTCTACTCCTACGACCTCACCGACGCCGAGGTCACCGGAATCCTCAACCCGACCCAGCCCTGACGTCTCCCGTCGATCTCTGACGTCGCACACCTGACGCTCATCCGGGCCGGCCTCATGTGCCGCCCCGGGTGAGCGTCCTCGCGTGATCCGCGGATGCGGACGGATGTGGCCTCGATTGGGCGGAGCATCGGCGAGTTACAGTCGAGGTTCGGGGTAGTCCACGCCCGGGCATGTTCGAGGGCATGATCGAGGTCGGGGCGGGATCGTACGAGCGAGGGACGAGCGGCGCGCGGCTGGAGCTGGCCCGGGGGTGGGGTCGGTCGGGCAACGGGCTCGCCAGGAAACGGAGCCGGCACGTGCATCCAATAATTGTGATCATGATGCCGGGCTGTGCCCCTGGTGATGCGGCGTGTTCGCCGATGGCCGTCTGACCCGGGATGGCCGACTCACGCGGAAGAGCCACATCGGCGCGCCGGCCCGCCAGGGCGCGGGCCGCACAGCAGTTCTGGCAGTTATCCGATGGCCAGCTGGCGAAGCTGTTGGATCTCGCCGCCCAGGTCGATCGGCTGGAACTGAAACTGACCGTCCCACCACATGCTCACGAGGCGGCCTGGGACGCGCTCGACCTCACATTTCCACGGACCCCCACCCACCGTGTCTACTATCTTGACACCCCGGATCGGGCGCTGCACCGCAGGGGAATGATTCTGCGGGTCCGGCGCAGCTCCAGCGGAGCGGATGATTCGGTGGTGAAACTGCGTCCGGTGGTTCCACGGGGCCTGCCAGCACAGCTGCGGCAGCGGCGGGACTTCGTCGTCGAGGTGGATGGGATGCCCGGCGGCTATGTCTGCTCCGGCGCCCTCAAAAGCCGGCTGGATGCCAGGGTCGCGAAACGCGCGGTCAACGGACGACGCTCGCTGCGCGCCCTGTTCACCGAGCCGCAGCTGCGCCTGGTCCGGACCCGCCTCAAGGGCGGTCCGGATGTCGATGATCTGCGGGTGCTCGGCCCGGTCCGGGCCTATCGGCGCACCCTGGGCATCGCCGGTCACGACCGGCCGCTCCTCGCGGAGCGCTGGGTCTTTCCCGACGAGTCGGAGATCCTCGAACTGTCGACCCGCTGCGCACCCGACGCGGCACTGCGGGCCGCCGCCAGCACCGCGACCGTCCTGGGTGATCACGGTATTGACCTGGGTGGACGGCAGCAGACCAAGACCCGCGCCACGCTGGACTACTTCACCGGGCAGCGGCGCACCACCTGACACACCCACCGCGACCGCGTCCGGCAGGCACCGCGCCCCCGGGGACGGAGCGCGACTGGCCGCCGCCGCGCCGGGAGAGGCGAGACGGCGGCCAGGGGGCGGGTCACTTCGTCGCGGGTGTGGCCTTCTTCTTGCGGTTGGTCTTGGGGTCGAGGCGCCGCAGCAGGACGGCGGTGAGGCCGACGAACACGACGGTGACGGCGAGACCGCCGCCGATGTCCATCGCGAACTGCTTCTTGGTGTGGTCGAACAGCGCGTCGCGTTCCGGGGAGTTCGGGTTGATCGGAATCGTTTCGCCGCTGGCGACCGGCTGGCCGTTCACCGTCTTCGGACGCTGGACCCCGGCACGTGTGATCACGTTGAAGTCGGCGTCGGAGGCCAGGGCGGCGTAGCCCCAGCGGGCGGGGGAGATGACCGAGACCTGCTGCAGGCCGACCTGCCCCGAGACCGGCACGATACCGGCGGAGAACACCAGCTGGATCATCGTGACGATGACGAGCAGCGGCATCGTCTTGTCGGCGTTGTCGACCAGTGCCGAGATCACCAGACCGATCATGCCGGAGGCGAAGGTGACGATGAAGATGGCGAGCATGCAGTCCAGCAGGGAGTTGCCGAGCAGGAGAGCACCGGGTGGTTGTCGGCCGGCGAGTCCGATGACGGTGAAGGGAATGGCCTGCAACGCGGTGATGATGAACAACACCAGCACCTTGGACCCGACATACGCCGTCCGGGACAGACCGATCGCACGTTCTCGTTGGTAGATCGCCCGTTCCTTGACGATTTCCCGCACCGAGTTCGACATGCCCATGAAGCAGGCGCACAGCACCATGATCAGGAAGATCGTGGGGCCGTTCGAGTTCGGGGTGAACTTGTCGTTGGTGTCAGCGAAGTCGCCGCCGATGAACCGCGGAATCGTCCCGAGGACGAACGGGAACGCGACGGCCAGACGCAGATAGCCCTTGTCGGAGGCGATGACCGACATCGTCCGTTTGCTGAGTGACACCAGCTGGGACAGCACCGTCTGCTGCCGGATACTGGGCAGCTCCTCCGGTTCCGGCCGCGCCGACGGCGCCGTCACCGACGCCGGGACGTAGTGCCGGGACTGGCGGAACCGCGCCGCGGACTCGGCGCCCGGGTCGTCCTGCAGCCGCAGGAACACCCACGGGTAGCCCTGCTCGCCGAAGAACGGCAGCGCGTCACCGGGCGGGCCGAAGTACGCCACGTGACCGCCGGGCGCCAGCACCAGGACGTAGTCGCACAGGTCGAGCTGCGCCACCGAGTGGGTGACGACGATGACCGTGCGACCGTCGTCGGCGAGCGCTCGCAGCGACTGCATGACCTGGAGGTCCATGCCCGGGTCGAGACCGGAGGTGGGTTCGTCCAAGTAGAGCAGGGTCGGGCGGGTGAGCAGCTCGAGGGCCACCGACACCCGCTTGCGCTGACCACCGGACAGGCGCGCGACCACGGTGCTGGCGTGCGGGGTGAGGTTCAGTTCGGCGAGGACCTCGTCGATCCGCCGGGCCCGCTCGGCCTCGGTCACATCCGGTGGGAACCGCAGCTTGGCGCCGTACTCCAACGCGCGGCGGACGGTGAGCGAGGTGTGCAGGATGTCGTCCTGCGGCACGTAGCCGATGCGGCGGCGCAGTTCGTCGTACTCGTCGTAGAGGTCTCGGCCGGCGTAACGGACGGTGCCCTCGTTGGCGGGACGGAAGCCCGTCAGCGCGCCGAGCAGCGTCGACTTGCCGGCGCCGGACGGGCCGACGACGCCGAGCAGCGCCTGCCCGGGCAGCCGGAACGTCATGTCGTGCATGAGCTGCTTGTCGCCGGCCCACACGTTGAGGTGCTCGGCCTCGAAGCTGACGTCACCGGAGTCGATGTACTCGACGAGCTGATCGCCCTCGACCTGCAGGACGTGGTGACCGATCGCGATGATGCTGCCCTGGGCGACCTGCGCGCGCTGGATGCGACGACCGTCGACGAATGTCCCGTTCGCCGAGTCGTGGTCGACGAGGTCGATGCTGCCGCCGCGGATGGTCAGCGTGGCATGGTGGCGCGAGGCGAGCAGGTCGGCGATGACGATGTCGCTGCCGCGGGCGCGGCCGATCGTCATGGTGCCCTGGCGCAGCGGATAGGTGGTGCTGCGTTCGTGTTCGCGGTCGAGGCGGGCATGACCGGCGGGTTGGCGGGGTGCGCCACCCGGTCCGCCGCGGCCGGCAGCTGGCCCACCGGCCACCGCGCCGGAGTGCGCCATCTCCCGTGACGGGGCGTTGGTGGAACGCTGAGACGCCCGCGGCGGCAGGTAGTCCGCCTGGCCGGGCAGCATGGTGTGCTGGTCGGCGTCCCCGCTGAACGAGCTGCCGTACCCGTCGTCGCCGCCGTACGGGTCGCCGTAGGCGCCGCCGGTGTCGCCGTAGCCGTCACCTGGCCGGCCGGTGGATTCGGCCCGGATGATGACCTCGGGGCCGCTCGGTGTACCCAGCCGGAACCGCGTCTCGCCGCGGACCTCGACCACGTTCAGCATCCGGGCGCCGCCCAGCCACGTTCCGTTGGTGCTGACGTCGCGTACCGCCCAGCCGGGACCGATCTGTTCGATCATCAGATGCTGTCGGGAGACCTGGCTGTCCGCGATCACATGGTCGGAGTTGCGAGCCCGACCGATGATGAAGCGCGGCTGTCCCTGTGGCACAGTCACCTCCCCGGCCATGCTCGTCACCTTCAGAACGGCCGTGGACATGCATCTCCCCCTCGCGACGAAGAACCGGCTGGTCAGGACGGCCGATTCGCCGCGAGCATAATCGGTCGCACCGCCCATGAGCGTCCATTGACCGAAAGCCGACGAAACGCCGCGACGGTGTCGGAGCACGCGATGGGACAGTGCGCTCGTCCGTTGTTCCCGGGTTGCGACGCGGGCGCGGGAGGGCGGTGCTGGTTTCTGACGGCGGGTGTCAGCCGAGGCGACGGACGGTGATCCGGGTGAAGGAGTCGACGTGGATTCGGTCACCGTCGGCTAGTGGGATGGTGCGACCCGGTGTGATCGGACCGGGGTCGTCGCCGATCCAGGTGCCGTTGGCCGACCCGGCGTCGGTGATGGCGAGCCGGCCGTCCTCTCCCGGCCGGTACAGGGTCTGCTCGTCCTGGTCAGGCTTCGGGCTGGCGCGGATCGTCCTGGGTGCCGCCCGGGCCCGGGCCCGGGGTCGGGCCCGGGGCGGTTGGCCGCGTGGGTGCGCCGGCGGCGCGGGCGCGGATGTCCTCCAGGCTGGCCTCCAGGACCGACCAGACCGCCGACAGACTCTCGGCGAGCTCGTCCCGTCCGCTGAGCAGCTGGTCGGCCACCGGGAGGTCACCATGGCCGGTGTCGGTGCCCGGCGTTGTCCCGCCGCTGGTGACGTCGGCGGAGGTGGGCGGGGTGCGGCGTCCGGTGAGGGCGGTGAAGGCGAGGCGGGCCAGCTCCAGCAGGCGGCGGTCGGTGGCTTCGACCACCACGGCCGAGCCGGTCAGCCGAAGTGACATGCCGCGCCGACCGGTGACCTCGGGTAGCTCGTCGGAGGTGCCGCCTGGATCGGTCTGCCGCAGGGCGTCGCGGGCCGCGGCGAGGTCGAGGCCGAGGCCGGTGAGTGTGCGCGTCGCCGCGCTGTCCGGATCGGCGAGCAGTGCCAGCAGCAGATGATGCGAACCCACCGGGTCCGCGCCGGCCAGACTCTGCGCACCGGCGATACCGGCATCGGCCGCCGACGTTCGGCGCGGCGTGCGCTCGCCACCAGCCGACAGGCCGAGCGGGACGGTATCGGCACCCCCGGCGAAGCCGCCTCGGCGGGCATGTCGCCGATCACCCGCGCCCGGTCGCCCGGTCGCCCGGTCGGGCACCTCGGCGGCCAGAGCAAGGATCCGGGTGCGCAGCTGGTCGAGGTCCACGTTCCATTCGGCCAGCAGCCTGGCGGACACCCCGCCGGTGACCGCCAGCAGACCGAGCAGGAGGTGCTCGGTGCCGATGCGGTTGTGCCGCAGGCTGACCGCCTCCCGCAGGCCCTTCTCGAGGACCTTCTTGGCACGCGGTGTGAAGGGAATGTGGCCTTTTACGGGGTTCTTCCCACGGCCGACCGCGGCGACTACCCGCGACCGGGTCATCTCCAGGGTCAGGTCGATCTCGGTCAGGGCCTGGGCGGCGATGCCGTCGGTCTCGGCGAGCAGGCCGAGCAGGAGGTGCTCGGTGCCGATGTAGTTGTGGTCCAGTCCGCGTGACTCCTCCTGGGCGAGGACGACGACCTGGCGGGCGGCGGAGGTGAATCGCTCGAACATGCCTTCAGGGTCAACTCTCTTTCTACCATGGTCAATACCATGCTAATAACAGGGTGGACGGGGAGGCTGGCTATGACCTGGGACGATCGGCTGGACCAGTGGGATGTCGAACGTGAACTCGCCGCCCAGCTCGAGGACTCCGACTGGGTGACGCTGCAGGAGGCGTCCACCCGCACCGGGGTCTCCCGCGCCGCGCTGCGAACCTGGTACCGGGGCGAGCTGATCCCGTCCCGGCTGGTGGACGGCCCGCACGGCCCGCAGCGGCTGGTTCCGTTGGCGATGGTGGCCACCCGGGCGCAGGAGTCACCGCGGCTGCGGCGGGGCGCGCAGCGTCGCCTCGGTGAGGAGGCGCAGCTCGCGCTGCTCGAGCACCGCGTCGCCGAGCTCGAGGCCCGCGTCGCCGCCCTCGAGCGGGGCGCGGAGAATCAGACCGATGGGAGCGCGGGAACTGACGGTCCGTGAACTGAACCGGGCCCTGCTGGCCCGTCAGGGGCTGCTCGAACCCCTGACGGTCGATGTTGTGGCCGCGATCGAGGCGATCGGTGCGGTGCAGGCCCAGCAGTGGTCGGCGCCGCCGGTCGCGCTCTGGTCACGGGTGGCCGGGGTTCGACACCGCCGCGCTTCACGACGCGCTGGCTGGGCGTCAGGCTGTCCTGGGCACCCTGCTGCGCGGCACCCTGCACCTGGTCAGCGCCCGGGAACACACCGCCTACGCCGCTGTGGCCGAGCAGTCCGGGGTCACCCGCTGGGAGCGCTCCGGCACCCCGCTGCCCGCGTCGGCCGTCGACGCGGTGCGGGCCGCGGTAGGCGAGTTCTGCGCGGACACGCCGCGCTCGGACGCGCGGATCGCCGAGTTCCTCGACTCCTGGGTCGCGGCCAACCCGACGGTGCTCCCGGCGGCGGAGGTCACCTGGCAGCAGGCCCACGGCTGGCGTCCGGTGCGCACCACCCCGGATCTGGTCCGGGTTCCCGCCGCCGACCAGTGGGCCAAGGCGCCCAAGCTGTCCCTCGCCGCGCCGAACCCCCACGGTGCACCGACGCGCACCGCGGCGAGTACGGCGGACGCGGACGCGCTGATCGAGGTGACCCGCCGGCATCTGCGTGCGTTCGGCCCGGCCACGGTCGACGACGTCGCCTGCTGGACGGGCGCACGAACCCCGCGCGTCAGGGCCGCCCTCGAGGCCCAGGACGACCTGCTGCGCGCCACCGGCCCGACCGGGAACGTCTGCTACGACCTGCCCGGCGCCCCTCGCCCCGGCGCCGACACCCCCGCACCGGCACGTTTCCTCGCCGCGTTCGACAGCGCGCTGCTCGCCTACCATCCCAGCAGCCGGGAACGGATTCTGCCAGCGGCGTTCAAGAAGGCGGTCTACTCGGCCGGCAACCTGCGGGTCCTGGCGACCTTCCTGGTGGATGGCCTGGTCGCCGGCACCTGGGCCGCCAGCGGTGGCCGACGCGCCGCCGAACTCATCCTCACCCCCGCCGCCGACGTGGGCACCCCGCACCGCCGAGAGCTGGAAGCCGAAGGCGAACGTCTGCTCGCCTTCCTGTACCCCGGCGCCACGCCGACCATCAGCTGGTCCTGACCGGCCGGCCCCGTCCCGTCGTCAGGAGAGCAGCTGGCGGATGTCGTCGGCATCAAGGGTGGTGTCGACGAACTCGCCGCCGTCCAGGACGCTGGCGAACAGTTCGGCCTTGCGGGCCTTCAGCGCCATCACCTTCTCCTCGATGGTGTCGCGGGCGACGAGGCGATACACCATCACATTGCGGGTCTGGCCGATGCGATGAACCCGGTCGACGGCCTGGGCCTCCGTGGCGGGATTCCACCACGGGTCAAGCAGAAAGCAGTAGTCCGCCTCGGTGAGGTTCAGACCCGTGCCGCCGGCCTTCAGGCTGATCAGGAACACGGGGGCCGCGCCGGACTTGAACCGGCGTAGCACGGACGGTCGATCACGGGTGGTTCCGTCCAGGTAGCAGAACTCGATGCCGGCGGCGGTGAGCGCATCCCGGACCCTGCCGAGGAAGCGGGTGAACTGGCTGAACACGAGCGCCCGGTGGCCGCCGTCGATGACATCGCGCAGCTGCTCGAGCAGGACGTCGATCTTGGCGCTGGCGAGTGCGTCGTGGGCCTCGTCGACGAGACCGGCGTGCAGGCTGAGCTGACGCAGCGTTGTCAGGGACTGCAGGATCGTGAAGCGGTTGCGGTTCAGGTCGTCGACCAGGCCGAGGACCCGCTGCCGTTCCCGCTGCAGCTGGACCTGGTAGATCCTGCGGTGGCGGGGGTGCAGGTCGACGTCGATGACCTGTTCCTGTTTGGCCGGCAGGTCGGGTGCCACCTGCTCCTTCGTCCGGCGGATCAGCAGTGGGCGGATGCGGCTGCGCAGCTGGCCGAGCAGGTCGGAGTCGCCGAGTTTCTCGATGGGGCGGGCGTAGTACTCCTGAAAGCGAGCACGGTTCGGAAACAGACCCGGTGCGGTGATCGACAACAGTGACCACAGTTCCATCACGTTGTTTTCCAACGGTGTTCCGGTGACGGCCAGTTTGAAGGGCGCGGGCAGCAGCCGCGCGCACTGGTAGGCCTTCGACTGGTGGTTCTTCACCGTCTGCGCCTCGTCCAGGATCAGACCGGCCCAGGTGGCGGCGCGGTAGTCCTCGGTGTCGAGCCGGAACAGCGTGTACGACGTGATGACGACATCGGCGCCGGCCATGATGTCGGGCAGTGTCTGGCCACGCCGGCGCAGGGTGTCGGTGATCGCCGCGACGCGTAGGTGCGGGGCGAAACGGGCGGCTTCGGTGGCCCAGTTCGCCACCACGCTCGTCGGCGCGACGATGAGAAACGGTGCGAGCCCCGGGTCGCGGTCACGGGCATGGCAGATCAGCGCCAGCGACTGCAGCGTCTTGCCGAGTCCCATGTCGTCGGCGAGAATCCCGCCGAGCCGCAGATCCCACAGAAACGTCAGCCAGCGGAAACCGTCCGCCTGGTAGGGCCGCAGGGTCGCCAGCAGGCTCTCCGGCGGCCGTGTCGCGCCCGCGGTCTCGAACGCGAGGATGCCCCGCACCTGTGTCCGCCACGCCTGAGCCTGATGGACGACGACGCCGAGCGCGACCAGTTCCTCCCACAGCCCGGCCTGGAACCGGCTCAGCCGCAGCGCGCCGTGGGGGCTGTCCCGCAGCGCCGCCGCCTCCTCGATGAGTCGGCGCAGCGAGTGCAGGTCCGGTCGGTCAAGTCGCAGGTAGGCGCCACTGTCGAGGATCAGAAAAGGATCATCCCGGCTCAGTGCCTCGAAGAGCATCGTGAACGCGACCCGCTGGCCGTCCAGGACCAGTGCGACCCCGAGATCGAACCAGTCCGGCTCGTCCTTGGCCTCCCGCGTGGACAGCTCGATCCGCAGCGTGTCCCCGGCGTCGTGGTAGTCCGGCGCCTCGCCGGCGATCTCGACGGTGAGGCCGTCGTGCGCGGTGAGCTGTGGCAGCAGTTCGGTGGCGAACCGTATCGTGTCCGCCCCCCGCAGCGTGACCGTCCCCGGCCCACCCGCCGTACCCGCCACACCGGACGGGCCAGGGCGGCGGAGGGTACCGGCGGCGTCGGGAAGCACGAGGGCGCCGGCGGCGTCGGGAAGCGTCAGGTTGGCGAGGATCTCGGCCTCGGCGGCCTGGTCGCGGTAGGCATCCTGTGGCCCGTCGTCGTACAGGGGCAGCCGCCGCGGTGCGGCACCCGCCGAGGCGCCCCCACCGTCGCTGTCCCCACCGTCGCTGGCCGGGGACGGGTCGCCGGCGGGGGCGTAGTCCCATTCCCAGTCGATCTGGACGAGGTGGCTGTCGCCGAAGGCCGCCCGGGCGACCAGGGTCGGCCGGGGCAGCGGTGGCGGGTCGAACGATCCGTCGCTGGAGATGACCGGCGCCAGCCGAGCCAGCCGCGGATAGTAGTCGGCGAGGAACCGGGCCCGGTCGGCGCCCGGAATGCGCATCGCCTGGTCGGACGCGGCCAGCTGGAGCAGTGCGGGCGGCGCCGGCGAGGTGAACCGCACCAGCCGCAGCCGCCCGTTCTCGAACTGGCCGGTGGCCTCGAGCTCGGCCCGGTCGAGGGCGACGGCCCCATGGTCACCGAGGAACGCGAACGGGATGAGATCCACGTCCGAGCCGTCGACCCGCAGCACCGGGCACAGGACGAGGCCCTGCTGGTCGGCGGTGACGTCGAGGCAGGGCCGGGCCGACAGGGGCGGCTCGATGTCGCCCAGCCGCTTGCGGTGGTGTACCAGCCGTACCCCGACGGCCCGCGCCTCGTCGAGCAGTGGCCACAGCCGTGGGCTGCGGAACTCGCTCAGGTCGAGGTATCTGGTGTCGCCGTGGCGGTGATATGCCGCGTACTCGTCGCCGGCCTGGTGGACGGCGTGGATCTCGCGTAGCACCGAGACCTGGTCGTCGTCGAAGCCGCCGTCGCGAAACGTCCCGTGGGACGAGGCCAGCTGGGACCAGGTGGGCGCGTTGATCCAACCGTTCTTCCCCGGCTGCACCAGGCGGGCCATGACCAACGTGGACGGGAGCGCGTGCGCCGCCTGGACCGGCGCACCCGCCGCGAACAGTGACAACTCGATCGCCAGCGGCGTCGCGGCCCGCGGGACGGCATGCCGCGGCGCCTCCGTGAGCAGGTCCGACAAGGCGGAATCCCAGGCGGGTGGGCCCGCCGTCCGCCTGGGCTGACCTGCCCCGCGCACCACGCGGCCGGACCGGCTCGCGGTGCCGCTGCCCGGGCCGAGGCCGGGTACCCGGATCGTCGGAACCGTTGTGGCCACCGGCGCCGCTGACCCGCGCCGGGGCACGGCCAGGTCGCGCGCGTCCGGCGTGGGGATCGACGGTGGCGTCTCGGTGGCGGCCATGTGCACGTAGGCGGCGGCCTGGGCGGCCGCCAGCACCAGCGCGGCCGTGTGCTTGCAGTCGACGGACACCGGGCAGCTGCAGTCGCCGCCGCGGAACTCCCACGGGCACGCCCGAGTGCCCCGGGTGAAGGCCGCCGTGGTCCGGTAGTTCTCGCCGTAGCTGCCGGCCACCCGGCCGGTGAGGGACGTGATCGATGGCTGCCAGGAGACGCCGCTCACGGCGCCGTTGCGGGCGTACCGTTCGCCGCGCCGATACGTCGTCTCGCCGACGATGGCGCGCAGACGATTCCGGTCGACATACCGCAATTCTGCCGGCAGCATGCAGCGACGTTAACAGCCCAGGACCAGCATCCGGTCACCACGACCAGTGCAGACCACGCTGTGTCATCGCCACGCCGGCACGCTGGGCGTTACGCTGCCGCCGGCAGAGATGACCGCGACCGAGACCGGCAGGGAAGCGGATGCCGCGACCGGCGTCGACGTCAGTGCTGACCGGGGCAGCGACACCGGCGCCGGCGTCGCCACCGGTACCGGAGGGCGCGTCGATGCGGCGCCCGGGGCGATCACCGTGCCGGGGAAGGTCGCTGAAACGTCCACCCCGCCGGCGCGGTCCACGGTCAGCCAGGCCCAGCCGGCCGATCCGAGCTCGGCGAGCAGCTCCGGTGCCCGCCGACCCGCGGCGAGCGCGGCCGTCGCGAAGGCGTCCGCCAGGGTCAGGTCCGGGCCGACGATGGTGACCGAGGCGAGATGGTGTGCCGGTGTGCCGGTGCGGGGGTCGATGACGTGCTCACCCTGCTCGCTCGTCCCTGATGTGGCGACGGCGAGATCGCTGCTCTCGACGACCGCGACAAGATGGCCGGGGCGGGCCGGGTCGGCGATGCCAAGGCGCCAGGGGACCCCGGGCGCGGCCTGCCCGCGCACCCTCAGGTCTCCGGCCGCGTTCACACAGTGGATGGTGGCGCCCGCCCGGGTCAGTGCCCAGGACGCCGCGTCGGCGGCCCAGCCCTTGACCAGCCCGGTGGGGTCGAGGGTGCCGTCCCGGCGCCAACCCGGGTCGAACAGGCCACCGGTGCGCACCCGGCAGGCCTCGGCCGCCCGGTAGATCGCCTGGACCTGCGGCGGGCAGTCGGCCAGCCCACACTCCCCGCGCCGCAGCCGGGACACCCACGAGTCGGCCCGGAAGGTGCTGAAGTCGGCGTCGGCCCGGTGCAGGACCGCCACGGCCGCGGCGATCGCGGCGTCAAGACGGTCCGGTGGCAACGGTGTGCGCACGTCGATGCTCACGACCGTGCCCATGACCGGTTCGGCGTGGACGCGTCCGGGGCGGCGGGGCGGGTTGTGCACGCTGGCTGCCACTTCCCGGCCTGCCGCTTCCCGCGTGGGCCTGACCATCGCCTCGAGGGTCCCTGAGGTCCCGAGGGCCCCCGAGGGGGCACCGGGCCTAGACACCGGCCTTGTCCAGGGCTGACTGGACGGACCACGCGTACCCGTAGCTGGTGTACGACGCACCGGAGACACTGTCGATCCTGGCGCTCTGGACGCTGAGTACCTCCTGCTTCAGGATCGGCACCGCCTGGTCGTTGATCTCGACGTCGCGACGCTCCCGGTCCGGTACCTGCACCGTCACCACGTCCACGATCTTCGTTCCGGTGAGCACGACCTTGACCTGCACCGCGCCGAACCGCGTGTTGATCGCGTCGCCGAGCACGGTCCTGGTGGTCGCCGTGCCCGACGAGGCGGTGGGAGACGGCGTGGCCGTCGCGGTGGTGCCGACCTCTGCGAGCGAGGCCGCTCCGAGCGCGGCGGGACGTCCGCCCGACCCGGTCGCGGCCTTGCCACCGACCACGAGGACGACGGTCGACAGCATCGCCGCGAACCCGAGCCGAGCTCGATACGGCCTTCCGGTCCGGTCGTTCATGACGGGTTCTCGGTCATCGCAGCTCGAACTCCTCGGTGTGGATCCGACGCTCGGCCACGCCGAGCTGGCGCAACGTGTGGGTGACGGACCGGGTCAGCCCGGGCGGCCCGCAGACGAAGACATCACGCTCGGTGATGTCCGGCACGGCGGCACCCAGGTAGCGCGCGGCGAGCGGATCGAAGCCGAGCTGGTCGCGGGCGCCGGTCACCCCGTGCACGGTCATCAGGCCTGCCCTGGAGAGCTCGCACAGCTCCTCGTGCAGCACGAGGTCCAGGGGCCGGCTGGCCCGCTGGATGACGACGACGTCCCGCCCGTTCCGGGCCAGCCCCTCGGCGAGCGCGCGTACGGGGGCGATCCCGCTGCCCGCGCCGATCAGCAGCACCTTCGCGTCCGGTCCGGTCCGCTGTGCCGTGAACAGCCCGAACGGGCCCTCCGCGAGCACGGGTGTGCCCGGCCGCAGCCATTCCAGGGCCCGGGAGTGATCCCCGGCCGCCTTGACCGTGATACGCAGCCGATCCGGCTCGGGTGGCGCCGACAGCGAGTAGGCGTGGGCGCTGAGCAGATGCCCCCGCGCGGCGAACCGCCACAGCAGGAACTGCCCGGGGACGGCGCCCAACCGGTCCAGGCCGCGACCCCGGATCCACACCGACACCACGCCCGGGCCCTCCCGGACCACCCGCTCGACCCGCATCCGGTGCCGCGGGATGGCCGTGACCGGCAGGACCACCCGCCAGATCACGACGCAGGCGGCGACCGCGAGGTACAGCAGCGTCCACGTGCCCCGCGCGGTTCGGCTGGCGACGAGGTCCGCCCCGTTGGAGGTCTGGTGGAAGAAGGTGAGCGCAACCGCGACATAGACGGTCAGGTGCAGCGCGTACCAGACCTCGTAGGACAGCTTCGACCGGGCGATCCGTCCGCTGCTGATCCCGACGGCCACGAACAGCAGCGCGCCGATCGTCGCCTTCCACATGTCCGGGTACGAGGTGACCACCGTGACCAGCTCGCCGAACGGCTGCCGATGGTCGGTCAGCCCATAGCCCCAGACGACCAGCAGGACGTGCACCCCGATCAGCACCACGACGTTGGTGCCGAGCCCCCGGTGCCACGCCGCCAGCCGGTCGAACCCGACCGCCCGCTCGAGCGCCGGCACCCGGGCCAGCAGCAGCACCTCGACCAGCACCAGATACGCCGCGAGCAGCCCGCTGACCCGCCCCGCCGCCGTCATCACCTGGCCGGCGCTGTCCAGGCTGGCCGCCGACGTCTGCACCCACCACAGTGCGACGACGGCGATCCCACCCACGGTCAGCCCCAGCCGAACCGCCAGCTCAGCCCCCCGCCACCCGACCATCCGCGGCACCGACGTGGGCCGCGCCACTGCCAGTGGCCCGCCCTTGGAGAGCCCGGTCGACGTCATGCCACCGACGATCGCGACTTTTCCTGTGTGGCTCCTGTGCCCGCCCTGTGGGCAGCCCCAGAGGTCTGAGACCGCCGCGAGCCGGATCCGGTGAGGCGTCCACCAGGCGGTGATCGTTAGGCGTTGATGCCGAGGTAGCGTTCGTAGATCTGCTCGATGTTGATCTCCTTGGCCGGGCCGGAGTGAACCATGACGCCCTGGTTGAGGATGAACGCCGTGTCGGCGATCGCGAGCGCCTTCTGCACGTACTGCTCGACGACGACCAGCGACACCCCCGTCCGCACCAGTCGACCGAGTGCCTCGTAGATGGTGTCGACGGCGAGCGGCGCGAGGCCGAGGGACGCCTCGTCCACCAGGACGATCCTCGGGTCGGTGAGGTAGGCGCGGGCGAGGGCGAGCATCTGCTGCTCACCGCCGGACATGCTGCCGGCGGTCTGCCGCAGCCGACGGCCGAGCACGGGATACAGCTCGGCCGCCGTCGCGATCGAGGTGTCCAGGGCACGGCCCCGACCCTGGATCATCAGGTTCTCCCGGACGGTGAGGGACGGGAAGATTCCCCGTCCCTCGGGCAGCAGACAGATACCGGCGCGGGAGAAGTACTGCGCCGGACGGCCGGTGATCTCGTTGCCGGCGAACTCGATGCGACCCGCGGACGGACGCAGCAGCCCGGTGGCGGTGCGCAGCAACGTGGTCTTACCGGCGCCGTTCGGGCCGAGCAGCGCGACGACCTCACCCTCGCCGACGGCGAAGTCGACGTCGCGAAGCACTGTCGTGCTGCCGTAGCCGGCGGTCACCCCGGTCAGGTTCAGCATGGCGGTCTCACCTCTCCGCTGCGGCGGTGTCCTGGCCGACCGTCACGGGCACGAACGCCGCGGGCTGGTCGGTCGTGGACTGGTCGGTCGTGGGCTGGTCGGCGGTGGCCGTGGCCGTCACGGGATCGGCCGCGGCCGCGTCCGCCGCCGCCGCGTTCGCCGTCACCGCCACATCGCCGAGGTAGGCGGCCCGGACCTCGTCGGAGCGGGTCATCTCCTCCGTCGTCCCGGCGAAGATCAGCGCGCCGAAGTCGAGGACGTACACCCGGTCGCAGATGTCACGCACGAGGGTCATGTCGTGTTCGACCAGCAGGATGCCGCAACCGCGCTGGCGCACGACCTCGAGGAGCACCCGGCCGAACTGCTCGGTCTCCCGGGCGTCCAGACCCGACGACGGCTCGTCGAGCAGCAGCAGGTCGAAGCGGCCGGCCAGCACCCGGGCGAGTTCGACCAGGCGACGTTGCCCGATGGGCAGCAGGCCGACCTGCTGGTCGGCGAGGTGCTCGATACCGGTCAGCGCGATCGCGTCCGCGGCGGCCGCGGCGACCGCCCGCGACTGGGCGGGTGTGCCGATGAGCTGGCTCGCCGGGTTGCGTCCGGCCAGTGCCGCCTCGTGGCCGAGGGCGACGTTCTGCCGCACGGTCAGGCTGTCGAACAGTTCGATCCGCTGGAAGGTGCGGCCGAGCCCACGCCGGGCCCGTTGGGCGGGTCCGCGGGCGGTGACGTCCGCGCCGTGCAGCAGAATCCGACCATCGCTGGGGCGGTTCAGGCCGCTGCAGGCGTTGAAGGTTGTGGTCTTGCCGGCACCGTTCGGGCCGACCAGACCGGTGATCGCACCGGCGGGCGCCTCGAGACTGATACCCGCCACCGCGCGTACCCCGCCGAAGCGGACCGTCAGATCCTGCACGACCAGGCCCGACCCCGTCCGCGCCGGCTGCGCGGGAACATCCACCGAGGCCGTGGCCGGCGACCCCGCCGGCATCGGCACCACATCGTCAGATGGGCCGGACGGGCTGGTCGGGGTGGTCACCGGTTGGACTGGACGGCGTCCGCCCAGCCGGTCGAGGACGCGCCGCAGGGCCCGCGGCGTCGTCCCACCGCGGGTGCCGTGCGCGGACAGGGCCGCGCCGATGCCGAACAGCAACGCCAGGTAGGTCGAGGTGTCGGAGGAGGTGATGTAGCCGGGGATGACGTTGAAGCCGATCGCCGCGAGCACCGCGTACCACGGCTCACCGATGGTGACGATCACGACCAGCGCGACCAGGGTCAGGGAGTCGAACGAGCGGAAGTACGTCCCGACGCTGTACTGGTAGAGCATGCCGGTCAGCGCTCCGGCCAGCGACGCCATCGCCGCGGCGATGCAGAAGACCAGTACCTTCAGCACCGTCGAGGTGGTGCCCTGGGTCTCCAGCGCCAGCGGCGAGTCGGCCATGGCACCCAGCAGACGACCCAGGCGCCCCCGACTGATCGCGGCGACGGTGAGCACGCACAGCACCACGATGATGAGCAGCAGGTAGTAGAAGCCGGAGTCGCTGGCGAGATCCCAGTTGCCGATCCGCACCATCGGACGCGGGTTGGCGATGCCGATCGACGACGTCCCGAACATGAAATGACGCGGGTAGAAGACCTGCTCGAGGACGATGCCGAGGCCGAGCGTGGCCAGCGCCAGGAAGACTCCGGACAACCGCACCGCCGGAATGGCGACCAGCGCACCGACCGGCACCGCGATCAGCGTCGCCAGGATGACGGCCACCAGCCACGGCAGGCCGACGCCGACCGCCAAATGGCTGAACGCGGCCGCCCCGACCGCGGCGAAACCGAGATGGCACAGCGAGATCTGCCCGGACTGGCGTACCAGCAGCCCGAGCGACAGGAACAGAATGACGTAGATCAGCGCCGCCGACCAGACGATCAGGTGATCGGCCTGCAGACTCGGCACGAGCGCGAGCAGGGCCACCACGACGGCCCCGGTCACCAGGCGCACGCGGGTCGGTGCCTGGTAGGAGCGGCGGACCGGCGCGACCGAGGTGGGCCGGCGCGACGCCAGGCGGGTCCGCGGCGTGACGACGAGAACGATGAACAGCACGATGAACGGCAGGCTCGGCGGCAGCCCGCCGACCCAGCTGACCGTGGCGGCGTACTTCTCGAACAACGCGCCGCCGATGCCGACCAGCAGACCGCCGGCGAACGTGAGCGGCAGGTTCGAGAAATAGCCGATCGCGGCCGCGCCGAACGACGCGAACACCGCGGTGGTCAGGGTGACGCCGTCCAGGGACAGCGCCGGCGCGAGCATCAGTCCGGCGATCGAGGCGAACATCGCACCGATCACCCAGGCCCAGCGCCGCACCCGCACCGGATCGTCACCGCAGACGGCGACGAGTTCGGGGTTGTCCACGACACCGCGCATGACGACGCCCAGGCGCACCGCGAGAAAGAACCAGTAGAGCAGCGCCGATGCCACCAGCGAGAAGACGAAGACGATGATCTGTTCCCACGTGACGTTGACGCCGAGCATGTGCACGGTCGACTGCGGCAGGAAATGCGGGAACGACGGTGTCGTCTGCGGGTGCCAGAGCTGGCCGAGCGCGGCGACGATGAGAATGAGCCCGACGGTGGAGACCACCTTGATGGTGTCGCTCGCACCGTCGAGCAGCCGGGCGATCAGTTCGAGACCCAGGCCGAGCAGGGGGGCGAAGACGAAAACGCAGACAAGGGCGGTCAGCGGCCAGGCCAGGCCATGGTCGGTGTGCAGGAAGTAGAACAGATAGACGTCGAGTGCGGCGATCGCGCCGTAGCCGAAGTTGAAGATTCCTGATGTCTTGTAGGTGAGGACCAGGCCCACGCCGGCCATGCCGTAGACCGCGCCGGTGGCAAGTCCGATGACGATGAAGGGCAGTAACTGGTGCACGCGGCGCTCCGATTCAGGCACAGGGCATGCTCGTCCCGGGCCGGGAGGTCCCTGTGGACCCCCCGGCCCGAAACGACGGCGGTCAGCTGCTGGTCGCGCAGGTGGGTTTCGTGTCGTTCGGCGCGCCGAGCTTGCCGTCACGCAGACTGATCTCGAACCAGCAGTTGATCTGGTGCCCCTTGCCGGCCTCGAAGGTCAGCGGTGCGGCCTGACCATCGAGGGTCTCGCCCCTGAGGGCGTGCAGGCCGCTCAGCACCTGCTCGGAGGTCGGCGTGGAGCCGCCAGCACCGAGCCCACCGGCCTTGGCGGCCGCCCCGAACAACTGGCCGGAGAGCCAGCCCAGCGGTACGCCCTGGCTGTAGAGGAGCTTGTCGTCACGCAGCCCGGGGGAGTACTTGTCCAGCGCGGCGTTCATGGTCCGCAGCGCCGGTGTGTCCAGGAAGAACGGCAGGCTCGAGGCCGGGGCCACCAGGTTCTCCTTCAGCCCGGCGAGGGTCTCGTAGCGCTTGCCGATGGTGTCGCCGCTGACCACGTAGACCGGATGGTAGTTCTGCTGCGCGCAGTTGGCCGCGACCTTCTCGGCGACGGCCGAGACGTGCGCGATGAACAGCGCCTCGATCTTCTTGTCCCGGGCGGCGATGCACTGTGCCGTGTAGTTCGGCGCGGTGGCGGAGATCTCGGCGGCGTAGCTGACCGGCAGGCCCAGGCCCTCGCCGACCTTCTTCAGCGGTTCGAGGCCTTCCTGGCACTGCACCGCCTCGGCGCAGTAGAAGATGCCGAAGCTCTTCGCGTCGGCTTCCTGCGCGGACCGCAGGACGCTGGTGAACAGCGAGTTCTCGGTCAGGCCCGGGGGGAAGAAATACGGATTGGTGTACGACGGGGTGGTCGTCACCTGGGCGCCGACGACGGGGATCCTGGCGTCCTGGACAAGCTTGGCCCACGTCTGGTCGACATTGGTCAGGTCGACGATGGCCACGACCTTCTTGGAGATCAGGGTGCGGGCGGCCGTCGCGGACTTGCCAGGCGTCCCGGAGTCGTCCAGAAGGGTGAGTTCGATGGGGTGGCCGTTGACGCCACCGGCCGCGTTGGTGCTGGCGACCCAGGCCTTGTAGGCCTCGGCCGGTCCCTTAATGCTGAGCGTTCCAGAACACGTACAGATGGCACCGATCTTGATGGGTGATCCAGTGGCCGTCGAGGTGCCACCGTCAGTGGAACCGCTGGAGGAACAGGCGGCAGCGGCCACTATGACGGCCGTGGCGACACCGACGGCCCGGAGTAAACCGCGTAATGTGCCCATCACCGAATTCAACGTCCTCTCACATGCACGGTCATGCCGCCGCCCGGGAGGCGCCCGGCCCGCATGTCGCGGGAGTGGGCGCATTTCCTGGCGGGCTCGGCAAACTAGCCGAAATTGATGACGGCCGAGTGAGGATAGCGCTGTGTCAATGTCGACGTCAACCTCGATGTCGTAACCCGGGTGGGAATCCCCGCTGGCCACCTGAACCCTGTGGCTATGCGCTGTGACCCCGTTCACATCGGGTAACTGAACAAAGATAAGTAACCCGAATTCCGGAACATATGTCCATTTTGTGAATTCCGGTGGCGCCGGCTACTCGGGCCGCGCCGCCGCCGCATCGGTTTCCCGCTGGGTCGCGGCGAGCGTGTCCAGCAGGTAGGTCGGGGCGTGGTTCGCCCACCCCTGGGCGGGCCAGTTGAACCAGCCCGAGGACGCGAAGGTCCCGCCGTCCACGTGCAGGGTGGTGCCGGTGATGTAGCTGGACAGCCCGGAGGCGAGAAACACCGCGGC
Source organism: Frankia sp. AgPm24 (assembly GCF_023243055.1). Classification (NCBI taxonomy): domain Bacteria; kingdom Bacillati; phylum Actinomycetota; class Actinomycetes; order Frankiales; family Frankiaceae; genus Frankia; species Frankia sp. AgPm24. The sequence goes on from NZ_JALKFW010000183.1 coordinate 73,783, forward strand.
GTTCGCGATGTCGCCGATCAGCCCAGCCCGTCCCATCGGAATGGCGATCGGCAGGCCGGCCGGATCGGACATGCCCGTGCGTTGTCCGCCGGCCGCCCGCTCCAGCGCCGGCGTGGGGGTGAAGTCCGGGGCGATGCTGTTCACCCGGATGCGCTCGGGGGCGAGTTCGACCGCGAGGGTGCGGCCGAACTGCTCGACGCCGGCCTTGGCCGCCGAGTAGACGGCGAAGCCGGGCGCGGCCCGGTGCGCCTCGATGGTCGAGACGGTGATGATGCTGCCGCCGCGCCCACCGGCGCGCATCCGCGGCACCGCGAGCTTGCAGGCGTGCAGGACGTGCAGGAGGTTCGTGCGGATCAGGGCGTTCCAGGCGTTCGGACCGGTGTCCATGAACGAGGCCTGGAACGTACCGCCGACCACGTTGACCAGGGTGTCCAGCCGGCCGAACCGCTCGTCCACCGCGGTGAACAGCGCGGCGAGGGTGTCCGGGTCACGGGCGTCGCCCCGCACGGCGATGATGTCGTGGCCGGCGGCCTCGAGCGCGGCCCGTGTCCGCTCGACGGCCTCCCCGTCGATGTCGAGCAGGGCGACCCGTACGCCGTTGGCCGCCAGATCGGCGGAGATTCCGCCGCCGAGTCCACCGGCACCCCCGGTCACCACCGCGACGGTGCCCTCGAGTCCGCCGCGCTGCTCGAACCAGCCCATGCCCACGCCTTCCATCCTGGCCGGCCGCCCCCAGCCGGGACGGCCGAGCACCGTGTCGCCGACGGGATCGCCCGCTCGGCCGCCCGTCGCGTCAGCTCCGCTGACCGGTCACACCGTGAGATAGGTGGAACCGAAGGCCTCGACGAACTCGAGGGTCTGCGCCGGTGTCCGGGTGGGGCGGGCGATCACCAGCCAGGTGACCCCCGCCTTCTCGAGTGCCGCGAACGCCTCGCGATGACGGTCCGCGTCCACCGTGGGGTCCTGCTCCAGACTCGCCATGGCCGCGTCGGTGTACGCGTAGGCGACGTCGAGCGGTCCGCGTCCGGCGTCGCCCGCCTGCGTGCGCACCTCGGCGATGAGCTCGGCCAGATGCGCGTCGGAGCTGATGTTCGTGGTCTGGGCGGTCTGGCTCAGCTGCGGGGAACCGGCCATGGGCATCCAGCCCTGCGCCCGGTGGGCGACCCGGCGGCGCGCGGCCCGGGAGTTGCCGCCGATCCAGATCGGGATCGGGTCCTGCACCGGCCGCGGGAGGGCGATGACGTCGCGGGCGTTGAAGTGCCGACCGGCATAGCTGAACGGCTGCCCGCTCCAGTGCAGCGGCAGAACGTCCAGGACCTCGTCGAACAGCTCCCCACGCTCGGCCAGGTCGACACCGAGGGCGAAGTACTCGGACTTCTGGTAGCCCGCACCGAGCCCCAGGATGAACCGCCCGCCGGACAGCTTGTCGACGGTCGCGGCCGCCTTGGCCAGCAGGAACGGGTTGCGGTACGGCGCGACCGACAGATAGGTCAACAGCCGCAGTCGCTCGGTGGCCGAGGCGACGTACCCGAACGCGACGAACGGGTCGAGGCTCTGATGCCCACCGTTGGACAACCACCTGGCCCCGGGCACGGGATGCTCGGTCAGCGACAGCGCGTCGAACCCCGCCCGCTCCGCCGTGACGGCCACCTCCCGCAGGTCGCCCGCGTCGAGCATGTCGCCCTCCGGGCCATGCCTGTCGGGGTAGTGGAAGACGAAGCGCAGCGCCATGACCCCTCGATCCCAGGTTCGTCCGGTAGTTCCTGGTAGCGAAGTTGACGCTAGTCACACGCACATCCACCGGCAACCGTCCTCGGCGCCCACGGCCGGCATGCTCAGAGCCGGCATGGTCAGAGCCGGCATGGTCAGAGCCAGCATGGTCAGGTCAGCCGGGAGGCGACGCACCCGTGAGAGCGGCCCACGCGGGGTCGCCGGGCCTGGGGGCGCTCGGTGCGGTGACCGCGGGGGCGATCCAACGCCACAGGAACTCGCGCAGCTGTGGACCGGTTCGCGCCGGGTCGGGCGGGTCGATCGTCATCGACTGCAACAGCCGTAGCAGCAGCTCGGCGAGCTCGTCCAGACGGCGATCGTCGTAGCCGGCGGCGGTCCAGTCGACGTGTGAGCGCGAGATCAGCGCGCGCAGCAGCTTGCGCGACACCGGCGAGGTGACCCCGCGACTGAACGCCTCGGTGTGCCCGGCCGCCAGCGCCAGGGTCAGGTACGGCTTCGTGGGCAGCCACTCGATCGTCGTCGCCAGCGCCTCGACCGCCCACAGCGCCGGGAGCTCGATCGGCAGCAGATGCCCGGCGAGCTCGTCGGTGAACGAGTCGACCGACGCCCGGCCGACGGCGGTGAACAGCCCGGCGGCGCTGGGGTAGTACCGGTACACGGTCTGGCGGATGACGCCGAGCTCCGCCGCGACGTCGGACAGGGTGCACGCGCGCGGACCGATCCGGTCGACACAACGGATCGCCGCCTCGATGATGCGCGCGCGGGCCTCGTCCTCATCGGCGGGTGGTCGCCCAGCCCAGCCTCGTCGCTTCGCCATGAGATGTAATCATACAAAGTTATCTGATATGTATTATTGCACTGGATGCGGGTCGGGTGGTGCGTTCCGGTTGGCGCCTCCCAGGTGTCTGGCCTCGAGTCCATCTGGTCCGAGTCGCGCGTAGGAGGCCCATATGTCTGGATCTGTTTCCGTCGCTCCGCTGGTGTCCAGCAGGGAGTTCTGGGGGCAGCCGGCCGCCGGGCGTGCCGCGCACTTCGCCGAGCTCCGCCGCGACGCGCCGATCGTGCACTGCGAACCCAGCGCCTTCAGCATGGCGCCGCAGCAAGGCGGCTTCTGGGCGGTCACCCGCCACCGGGATGTCCAGCTCATCAGCCGCCGCCCGGATCTGTTCCGCTCCGGCGCGGGTGTCGGGATCGGCGAGCTGCCGCCGGAGTTCCTCGAGCTCAACGCGTCCTTCCTGGTGATGGACCCGCCGCGGCACACCGCTTTGCGTAAGATCGTCAGTGGTGCGTTCACGCCCCGTCAGGTCGGTCGCCTGGAAGCGGCGATCACCGCGAAGGCGCACGACATCGTGGACGAGTTCGTCGAACGTGGCGGCGGCGACGTCGTGGCCGAGCTGTCCACGACGCTTCCGCTGTGGACGATCTCGACGATGATGGGCGTGCCGGAGTCGATGCGCGAGGAGTTCCGCTCGGCGGCGGAGGGGCAGATCGCGGCCCAGGACCCCGACTTCAGCGTCCCTGGCAAGGAGAGCTCCAGCGTCGCCCTCGAGTCGGCGCAGACCCTGCATCGACTGGCCGCGGAACTGGTCGCCGACCGCCGTAGGAACCCCGGCGACGACATCCTCTCGATGCTGCTCGAGGCCGAGTTCGAGGGCGCGCCGATCGACGACACGACCGTACGCTGCATCTTCGTCCTGTTCGCCACCGCGGGAAACGACACCACCCGCACCAGCACCAGCCAGGGGATGCGGCTGTTCGCCGAGCATCCCGACCAGTGGCAGCGGCTGCTGGACGACCCGTCGCTGCTCGGCACGGCGATCGAGGAGATCGTGCGCTACTCCAGCCCGGTCATCCACTTCCGCCGGACGGCGACGCAGGACACCGAGCTCGGTGGGGTGGCGATCGCGGCCGGCGAACCGGTGGTCATGTTCTACGAGTCGGCGAACCACGACGAGAGCGTCTTCGCCCAGCCGGCTCAGTTCGACATCGGTCGGGACCCCAATCCGCATGTCGGCTTCGGCGGCGGCGGCCCCCACTTCTGCCTGGGCGTGAGCCTCGCCCGAAGGCAGCTGCGTTCGCTGTTCGGCCGGCTCGTCGAACGCGTCGGCGGGATCGAGGCCGGCCCGGCTGATTTTCTTACCAGCAATTTCGTGAACGGCGTCAAGCGCCTGCCGGCCACTGTCACCGCTCGCTGAGGAGGTCGCGGGTCGGGCGCCGTGCCGGCACCTGACCCGCGTGTTCCCTCGGCCCGTCGCCGGGATCGAACCGGACTGGCTGGGCTGGTCTGGGCCGGTCGCCCGAAATCCCGCTGAAATCCATGCTTTTCACGACGCGCGCAAAACATCCGTCCGTCCCGAATCCGCGCCGTGGACGGGTCGTGCAACCCGGGTTAGCCTGGGAGCGTCGGGAAAGAAAGGATCAAGACGGTCAGATATGCGGGAAAGCCACGCCCGATGATGTATCGCCAGGCGCCAGCGGAGGCAGTCCGCGAGGAGGCTGGTGCTTCTCCTGTGGGCAAGGTGGCGCTGGAGCGGGCGCGCAGGCAGTTCTTCGAGGGTGACGCGGTCGAGCCGGTCGGTGTCCGGGATGTCATCCGGCAGTCCTGGGCGCGGGCGCGTGAGCTGGCGGTGCCGCTGGAGGACCCGGTGGTCCGTTTTCTCGAGGTCGACTCCGACAGTCTGCTCGAGCGCGCCGCCCGCCCCGTGCTGCACACCGTGTTGGACCGGCTGCCCGATGTCGCCCTCATCAGCGCGCTGGCCGGCCCGGACGCGCTGCTGCGACTGCGCTTCGGCGGCGACCCCACGTTCGTCCGGCTGCTGACGGATCAGGGCGCGTTCCTCCAGGGGTACGACTTCTCCGAGTCCGTCGTCGGCACCAACGGGATAGGCACCGCACTGGCGATCGGCCGTCCGGTGATGGTCGACGGCGGCGAGCACTACGTCGAAGGCGCGGACACGGTCTCCTGCGCCGCCGCACCCATCCGCGACCCCGTCTCGGGCGCGATCGTCGGCGCCGTCAACTTCACCTGCCCGTCCCGGGACAGCAGCCCGCTGCTGCTCGCGATGACCACCTCGGCCGCCGCCCAGATCGAGCGGGAACTGCTCACCACGGCGAGCCATGCCGATCTCGCGGCGCTGCGCAGCCAGACCGACCCGGCGGCGCAGCGCGCCCTGGCCCTGGTCGAACAGCGGCGATCCGCGCTGCGGGAACACCTGCACCGGGTGTCGATGGCCGCGACCTCGATCGACGTCTGCTCCCTGCTCGCCCAGATCATGCATGTCGCCAGGCGGCTGTTTCCCTTCGACGCGGTGTGGGCGATGCGCCGGGTCGGTGACGCCCCGCTGCGCGTCGTCGCGGTGGACGGCGACGTCGCCCCCGGCGCGGTCGGCGCCGTCGTGCCCGAGGAGACGGCGATGATGCTCGACCACGCCGCCCAGGGCGACCTTGGTCGGGCCGGTCCCCAGCGGATGTCGAGGCGGCCGCTCGCCGGTATGCCCACCGGTATTCGACCGTTGCCCGGGCAGCAGCGCCTGATCCGCCGTTGGATCGTGGCCGCCGCACCACCGGGAGCGCCGTCGCCGGCCGGCTCCTCGTCCCAGACCGTGCTGGTGGTGGCGAGCGACCTGGCCCTGCCCGGCGGCCCGGGGCAGCGGGGGCTCAGCCGTGACCTGCTGACCGAGATCGCGTTCGCCTGCGACACCGCCTGCCGGTTCGAGGAGGTCACCCGGCTGGCGGTCAGTGACCCGCTGACCGGCCTGCCCAACCGCCGCCGTTTCCTCGAACTCGCGGCGCAGACGTTCGACCGATGTCGCTCCTCCGGGCAGCCACTGGCCACGTTCATGGTCGACATCGACCGTTTCAAACGCGTCAACGACACCTACGGCCACCGGGTCGGCGACCTGGTCCTCGTGCGGGTGGCCGCCTGCATCCAGGCTGTGCTGCGTTCGGGTGACATCGTCGGCCGGATCGGCGGTGAGGAGATCGCGGTGGTCACCGTCGCGACCCCGCCGGACGCGATGGCACTGGCCGAACGGCTGCGCCGGGCCGTGGCCGGCGCCGGGCTGGAGTCCGATGACGGACCGCGGGCGGTCACCGTGAGCCTCGGCGTCGCCTGCCTCGAGGAACGGGACCACCGCCTGTCCGACCTGCTCGACCGGGCCGACCGGGCCCTGTACGCGGCCAAGGCCGCCGGTCGCGACCGCGTCGTCGGAGACTGATCCCGCCGACCTCCGCCAGCTTCCCCTCGGCCCCCCGAACCCCCCGGTCTCCGGTGGGTTCCTCATGGGTGGAATGTGGTGGGAAGTCGACCCGCCGGTGGGGAGGACGCTGTCGGATGTGACACTGGAAGTCCTTAACGCCCAGTTGGGTACAGACGATCGTTGAGTGCCCAACATCCGGCAGCAGACATGACACCCTGTGGGGCAACCAGCCCGCGGGCGGCTGGGGCGCACCGCTGTAAGCGGTGCGACGATCACCGCCTACGGGCCTATGGGATGGGATCGAGCAGGCGTGGCCACCTATCTGCTGGGCCTTTCCGCCGCGGTCTGTTTCGGCGTCGCCGCCGTACTACAGCAGCGGGTGGCCTTCCGTGCGCCGCCGGGCGACGTCCTGCGGCTGCGGCTGTTGTGGTGGCTGGTGCGCCGGCCCGCCTGGGTGTTCGGCATCGCCATCGGCGGAGCGGGCAGCATGCTCTCCGCCGCCGCGCTGACCAGCGGCGCGGTCGCCCTGGTCGAACCGCTGCAGATCTGCCAGCTCCTGTTCGCCCTGCCGTTGGCCGCGTTGCTCGCCCGCCGGGTGGTGCCCCGCCGGGACTGGGCCGCCGCGGCGGCCACGGCCGCCGGCCTCGCGGTGTTCATCGCCGCGGGCCGCCCCGATTCGGGGGACATCCAACACGCCACCTCCACCGGCTGGCTCATCACCCTCACCTTCGTGTGCGTCGTGCTGGTCGCCGCGACCTGGGGTACCCGCGCCCAGCCCGCGGTGCGGCGCGCACCCCTGCTCGCCGGCGCCGCGGGTCTGCTCTCCGCGTTGCAGGCCGCCCTGGTCAGCGGAGCCGGGCAGCTGTTGACCTCCGGTGGGATCGGCGGGCTGGCCCGCTCCTGGTTTCCGTGGGTCGTCGCGGTCGTCGCGGTGCTCAGCGCGGTGCTGTCGCAGAGCGCCTACGGGATGGCTCCGCTACCGGCGTCGCTGCCGGCCTCGGTCAGCGTGGAGCCGCTCGCCGGCGTCGCCCTTGGCGTGGGCCTGCTCGGCGGTGGTCTGCGGCTGACGCCGTGGGCCGTGGCCGCGGAGCTTCTCGGCCTCGCGGTGATGACCCTGGGCGTGCGGACCCTGGCCCGCTCGCCGCTGATCACCGGCCAGATCTCCCGCCTGGCCGCCCGGCAGGCGCAGGGTCGGCTGTCCCGGCTGGAGGAACAGGTCCACCACGACCTGGAACGGCTACGGCATGACCTGCGAGGCAGCCGGGCGGTGGGACCGACCGGCCCGGCGGTCCGCCGGCTGCGTCGGCGCCTGAACCGCGACCTGGACCGCATCGGAGAGGAACTCGCGAGCCTCGCCGACGAGCGGGACCGCTTCGAGGAGCAGCTTCGTCCCACCGGTCGCCGAGCCCGGACCGTCGTCGCCGCGGCCCGACCAGCCGGATCAGCCCGAGGGACCCGAGCGGCGCGGGCGAGTGCGGGCCGCCCGGCGGTCCGCACCAGTGGACGGCCCACGCAGAACGTGACCGGCAGGCTGACCGCCACCGGTGGCACACCCGGCCCGGCCGCGGTGACGGGTACCGGTGGCCCGACAGGACGGGGCACGCCCACTGGTCGGCGTCCCGTCGGTGCCCCCTCGGTCGGGACGACGCCGCCCGCCCACGCGGCTCGGGCCCCGCTGGCCCACCCGCATCGCGGCGACGAGGTCATGGTGCCGACGCAGGGCGCCGGGCGGCCACGGTCGGTATCCGCCGAGGCGTCCGCCGGGCCTGGGATCGGAGCTGGGCCCAGGCCCGGCGAACAGCGCAGCCTCCTGGGAGACGACGGGATCGCGCTGGACGTCCTGCTCGCGGCCCGGCGTGACCTGGACGCACGCGCTGAGGAGCTGCGCCGGCAGGCCGAACGTCTGCGCCGCGCCACCCGTCGGGTCCTCGCCCAGGACGCCGCCATCTGATTCCCGATGGCGGCTCGGGTCACTGCCGGGCGCGTCGGTAACCGGGAAGCAGGGTCTGGACGAGGCCGTCCGTCTCCGCTTCGGCCCGTCCACCGCGTCGGGTGCCGGCGGTGCCGATCGTCCGGTACATCTCGGTGACCACCGCCTCGAGCGTGCGACGGTCACCGCGGGCAGCCACCGTCCGCAGCAGGTCACGCCACAGCACCTGAGCGGTCGGCACGGCGCGCAGCCCGGTCCGGCAGGCGGCCATCGCTGTCATCGTGTCGCCGAAGTCGAGGGTGAGCCCGGCCAGTCGATGCGCGACGTCGATGACGCCCTCCCGGGTACCGCGCGCGATCGGGCCGGCGGTGACCCACCGGTACCGCCCGTCCGGAAGGTTCGTCCACAGCGGGCCGCTCACCATGCGCAACGCCGTGGTCAGATCGGCCTCGGTGTCACTGCCCGGCAGGGCGGCCCGGTGGGTGTAGGCGACGAACAGCTCCCAGTCACAGCGCACGTCCGGGCTCAGCCGCCAGCGTCCCTGGGCGTCCGCGGCGAGGCGGGGTGCCCCGGCCGCGTCGACGCCCAGCCACCGTCCGGCACGGGCCAGCATGGCTGGTAAGGCCGCGGGGCCAGGCTGGGACGGTACGACCTCGGTGAAGGAGATCTCCTGCGTGAGGGTGCGTTCGTTCGCGCCCTCACGGTGCAGCGCGAGATACACGATGAGCTCGGTCAGCAGCTCCGTATCCACCACCGGTGGCCTGCCCGGAGCCTCCACGGTGGGTACACCGAGCACCCGCACCTGGGCCTCGCCGGTGGCCGGTGGCTCCTCGGGTACCGGCACCGCGGGTACCGCCGACGCAGTGGGCATCATGGGCATCGCGGATATCGGTGGCGGCGGGGGCCACAGCGGCGAGGCCGGGGGTGGCGGCGGGGGCCCCCCCCCCCGGGGGGGGCCGGGGGGGGGGGGGGCCCCCCGGGGGGGGGGGGGGGGGGGGGGGGGGGGGGGGGGGGGTGCCGCGGGCGTGGCGCTGGGTGCGCCCGCTGCCGCCTCGCTGGGCGGCAGGATCGAGGGACGCGGGGGTGGTGAGATCCGCGGTGGCGCCGGAACCTGAGCTGGCGCCGGTGCCGGAGCGTGCTCCGGGGTGCGCGCGGCGTCCCGGCTGGCCCGCATCCCGGGAGTCTCGTAGAAGTGGACGGGTGGGACCCGCGGCATGTCCGTCGGGCGGATCAGCGGGTCTGCCAGGTGGAACTGCTCCGTGGGCTGCTCGGCGGGGGACACCGGAACCGCCGGGGACGGGGGAGCAGGTGGTGGGCGCTGGCCGTCCGCCGGCGGTCGGGTCCCGTCCGGGTCGAACGCACCGGCGGCGGGCGCGGGCATCGAGAGCGCAGCCGGCGGAGCTGGCTGGGGCACCGGGGGAACAGGTTGAAGGGCTGGAGGAGCCGGCCGGGGAGCCGATGTCGCCGCGGGACCGGCGGGGGGCGGTGGTGGCATCCAGGGCAGGAGGCCGGGTATCGAGCCCTGCGCCGGTGGGCGGGTGATCTCGTCGGCCGGCAGCGGTACCGGCAGCGGTACCGGAGTCGGCGCGGGTATCGACACCAGCGCGGTCTGCGAGCTCATCGGGCCAGGGCCGGCGGCGTCGGTGGGGCGGAACAGGTCTGCGACCGCGAGGTACTCCGCCGGCCAGAGGGCCTGGGCCCGGACATCGACGCCGAGCACACCCAGGGACAGTCGGCGGTTCGCGTCCACCGTGAACCGCCACTGCGCGATGGGTGTGTCGCCGATGGTGAGCACACCGATGGCGTGTCGACGTCCCCGGGCCATCCGGCGCAGCCGTTCGGAGCTGGCCGAATCCACCGGTTCGGCGAGGATCAGCAGGTCTGGGGCGAGCGCATCCGGGTTTCCGGGGATGCGTTGACCCGCCTCCAACGGAAAGTCCGCGTCGCCGAGCTGAGCGGCTGGTTCCTCGTCGTCGGGTCCTGACAGCTCGTCCAACGCCCGCGCCACGCTGTCGGCCGTCCACAGCCGGTCCGGTGCGATGGCCAGCAGTTCGTTGACGGCGACCTCCGGCGGAAAGCCGATGAGGCAGACCCTCAGGTCGTCGGACCAGATGTTGGTGGCCAGTTCCAGCGCGACAGTGATCGCCACCTGAAGAGCCACCGGCCGGTCGCCGAGCAGGCTGATGACGCCCGGGGCGCCCTCGAGGTCCACCAGGATGCGCGAGCCGGAATCGTCGTGACCGAAGGTGACCAGGGCTGGGTAGGGCGCCGGCATCTCGGCCGCGTCCAGGTCCGCCTCGCTGGGCTGGTCCGGGTCGCCGATCAGCGCGACGGACCGGTCGATCCACCATGATCCGGGCCCGTCGGCGGCGAACCAGGGCGGCGGCGGGTTCGGCTCGGCGGGCGCCATGTGCAGGACCAGCATCTGGTCGGTGAGGATGGCGGCGTAGACCGGGGGGAGCAGGCGCTGCTGCGCCGTGAGACTGACGGCGAGGGCTCGCAGCGCCCGGTCGACGAAGTGCGCGGCCTCGCGGTCGGCTGCCAGCACCAGGGCGTCCTCGGCCGGATTCGACGCCGACGCGTCGGCCCCTGATGCGGTGCGCCGGTGGGCCAGCGCCGCGAGAACACCGGCGGCGAGCAGACCGGCCGCGGCCACCCCGACGAACTCCTGCGCCGGAACCAGCGCGGCGGCCGTCAGCGGTCGATCGACGTGACCGCCGTGATCCTCGGCCACCCGCATCTCGCGGCTCTGGGCGAAGCCACGCTCACCACGGTCCTCGTGGTGGGACTCGCCGACGGTGGAACGGTCGTGGTCACCGCCGGGATAATCGTCCCCGTCGTCGTCCCCGTCGTCCTCGTCGTACTCGTCGGCCGGGTCAACGTTGCGGCCGACGTCCGCGGGCCAGCCGCCGGTGATCTGCGACATGCGTAGCACGCGTAGTCCGTCGCCCTGGGCGTCCGCCGGCAGCAGCAGAACCCAGCCGGCATGGATGAGCGAGGGCTTGGACAGGGTGCGGCCGTCCGGCTGGGTGCGGCCCTCATTGAGATCGAAGATCTCCCGGTACCGCAGGCCGTCACCGAGAAAGCGCTGAGCGATGCCCCACAGCGTGTCGTGGTGGCGCCCCCCGGCCGGACGCACCTCGTAGAGCTTGACGACCCGCTCGCCGGGCACGAGCCCCTGGTGGTCGTCCACGATCGGACTGGTCAGCTCCGGGCGACCGGGCCCGGCGTTCGCCCCGATGCCGGCGCCGTCGAAGGCGCCCGCGCCGTGATCGGGCAGCTCAGCGGCCGGTGCGTCGCCTGACCACGGCCGGGTCGCAGCGGCCGGGGCGGCATCGTCGATGTCGTCGATGTCATCGATGTCGTCGGCATCGTAGGTGTCGTAGGTGTCGTAGGTGTCATCGGCATCGTAGGTGTCATCGGCGCCGACATTGACATCGTCATTGGCGTGGACGTCGGGATCGATGCCGTGGCCGGGGCCGGCGGGGCCGAGCCACGCGGGCGCCTCGTTCGGCGGCGTGCCACCGGGACGCGGGGGAACGGGCGGCGGATCGTGGGGACCGGGCAGCAGACCAGGACGCTGCGACCGGAGCTCGACCTCGCCTGTCGCCGCCGACCGTGGGTGCCACGGCGCCTGCCCGGGCTGTCCGGCCTGCCCGGCCGGCGCGAGCTGCGGTGCGGCAGCCTGCTGGCCTGGCCCGAACGCGGCCGGCGCAGCACTCGGCTGGGGAGCCGCGGGCGGCAACGGATAGCTGGCCGGACGCGGCCGGGCACCGCTTGCCTGGCTGTACGTCACGGGTACGACCAGGGCGGTCGTACCCGACAGCAGCAGGGTGGTGACCACCAGCCGGCGGGCGACGGCCTGTGGAACACCGCCGCACGGTATGCGGGGTGCGAGCGCGCTGCCCCGCACCTCGGCGCGCCATTCCGCGTACAGGCAGGCGAGGAAGTGCACCCAGGCCGCCCACAGCAGCAGCGACACGACGGCCCGCGCGATCGGCCCGGTGCCGCCGCCCTGACCGACCGGCGGGCCGAGCAGCACGATGAGCAGCACCGGCACGCCCACCACCGCGAGGACAATGGCCGTGATCGCCGCTGCCGCCTGGAGCCGCTGCCGGGCACGTACCTGCGGGTCGACGGCGGGCAGTGACTGTCGGGACGGCACCCCGCCGGCGCCCACGGACCGGTCGTCCGGCGCCGGACCGCCCGGTGGTGGCGTTGCCGGCGGCGGAGCCGACGAAAACGAGGTGGTCGACATGGATCGCCCCCGATCAGGTACAGGGCCGGGCGGACGAGCGTGCCGGGCGGCGGTCGCCAGGAAGCCGCGGGGCACGCCACGTGGCGCTCATGCTAGGTCGGCCAGCCCGGCATCCGGTGCGAAACGCGCGTTCTTCGGCCGTCCTGTGACGATCGACCGCAATTGCCCAGGGGGCGGACACGAAGGGCTCCGAGTGCACGCCGGCCTCCTCGCAGGCTGCGTCCACCGGTGCCGGTCGGTGTCGGTCAGTTCCGGGCGGACAAACCCGCTGTGACCGTATCAGTGCGGTCGCGCTGCGGGAGCGACGGGGTGACGGATATGGCGGTATGAACGCACGATGGGCAGCTGTTCCAGGGGTGGCGGATGTCCGGACCTGGCCCTTCTCGCTCCGCGTAACCGTCCTTGTCGATCGGACGGTCGGTGTTGGCGGGGGTGTCGGTGTGGGCGGGGGTTCAGCGGGCGAGGTACTCCACCACGAGCTGCTCGTCGCAGGCGACGGGGATCTCGCAGCGTCGGGGTCGACGGCTGACGATCACTGCGAGGTCGTGGTGACGGACCTCCAGATGGGGCGGTGTGGTGACGGCCGCGGCTGGTGCCGGCTCGTCGGAGAGCATCCGGAAGGCGGGGATGGCGCGGCTGCGGGTCGTGACGGTCACCGTGTCGCCGGGCTGGACGAGCTGACCCGGTCGTTCCACGCGCTGTCCGTTGAGCTGGATGTGGCCGTGCAGGACGAACTGACGGGCCTGGTGGATGGTTCGGGCCAGGCCGGAGCGCCAGACCGTCGCGTCAAGCCGGGTCTCCAGGCTCTCGAGCAGAGCCGGTCCTGGCGGTCCGCCGCGACGCACCGCCTCCTGGAGCGCGGCGCGCAGCTGCCGATCGTTGATCCGGTACAGCAGGCACAGCTGCTGCTTCTCGCGCAGGCGTTCCCGGTAGGGGCTCACCTGGGACGGTCGCGGCTCGTGGCCGAAGCCGGCCGGCGTGTGCCGGTTGCGGTGGCGCGTGCTGGTGTCGACGCGGGACAGGCCAGGTTTCCGACTCAGCGTGATCACGGACTGGTGGCGCATTTCCGTCTCCTCCGTTAAGTTAGGCAAACCTAAGTGGTTGGCTCAACTATAGGTCGAGACGGAGGCCTCGGATGGCGGAGCAGCGGCGACGCGGCGGTACAGGCGCGGTCGAAGCGGCTATGGCGTTGATCGCAAACGCGCCTTATGCCAGCCTGGCGGGGTGGGACGGCCGCGTCGCCCATGGTCTGCGCTTCACCACCGAAGTGGTGCCGTCACCTTCGAGCGCACCCAGCGATCCCGTGACCGCTCCCTGGCTGGGCTCGGGTGTCTCGCCGGCCCATCCCGTCGCCGGCTCGAGCGCGTCGAGGGAACGGGAGATCGAGACGGAGTCGCCGACCGTCCCGGACATCGCCGGCCGGCTGACGCCCACCGTCGGCGCCCGGGTGGTGCTGCTGGCCCCGCGCACGTTCGTGGCCGGTCTCGCCCAGCGGGAACTCGCCGCGCGGCTGAACCTGTGCGGGTGGGCACCGGACACCCGCCGCTGGGTCTCGGTGGCCTTCGGCGGCTGGGTGTCCCTGCTGTCCAGCGCGGACCGGCATGTCGCGGCCGTCCATTTCGCACAACGGCACCCGACGGATGATCTGCTGGATCTGGACGCCGGCTGGGCGCTGCTGCAGATGGATGTCGGCGAGGTGGTCGTGCGTACCAACCGGGAATGCCTGCAGCTTGGCCGGATGGGGGCGATCGGGCTGCTCCTGCCCGTCCTGCGCGGCTGACCGGGGCGGGTGCGCGGCTCATCCGGCGTTCTGGATCTCGTTCTGGATCTCGGCGAGCCGGGCGCGCAGCTGGTCGAGCTGGGCGTGCAGATCCGTCAGGGTGCGTTCGTAACCAGGCCAGATGTTCGTTCGGAAGTCGGTCGCGGCCCGGCCGTCCCAGCTTTCGGGATCGGTGAGGCTTCTGGCGATCGAACGCAGCTCGTCGAAATGGCCCAGCAGGGGGCCGTTGACGATCGAAGCGAGATCGGAGACGGCGGCTACCGCTTCCGGAGTACTACGGACGGTGACGTCAATCGAGGTCATGGTCGCTCCTCGGATGCTCGGCGCGGGTTGGACCCACGCGGCGGCGGATGACACGGGGAAGGCGGGACGGGTCGCGGGAGGGCACCGATCCGGCCAGGCGATCAGCTGCCGGCTTCGGCGGTCCTGCGGTTGATCTCGGCGATGCCATGCGCGAGCTCGGTCAGGTTCAGGTGCAGGTCGGTCAGCGCACGCTGCACCTCCGGCCAGATCTGGCCCCGAAAGAGCTGCGCCTTGGGCCCCTCCCAGTTGCGTGGATCGGCCAGCGTGGAGCCGTGACCGATCAGGTCCGTGGCCGTGCGCTGCAACTCGGGCAACGTCTGGCTCATCCGGGACGCGGCCTGCATGGCGGTCGGGGTGGTGACGGTCCGCATACGGTTTCCCTTCAGGTCGGGGGCGGATGCCCACCAGGGGGAGACGAGTCGTCGGGGCCGGCGATCTGGACGGGTAGCAGCCGGCCGTGCTGGACGAGCAGCCCGCGGCCGGGCGGGCTGGGACCGGACCGGGCCCGCGGGAACCGGACGCCGAGCAGATCACCGTCGGTGGTTCGCCGCGGCGCCAGCAGCAGCCCGTGCCCTTCTCGGCGAAGGTCGACCGCGAACCCCCGGTACTGGAGCAGCAGATCCTCGGTCAGCCCGGCCAGCAGGAACGGCCCGGTGCTGCCCCGGCCGTGCCGCCAGTGCTCCGCGAGGGCGCCGGCCACCGGCTCCGCTACCAGTTCGGCGTCGTCCACCAGCACCGCCACCGGGCGACCAGCCGGCTGCCCGAGCGCCCACGGTGGCCCGCACGTGCGCTGCGGCCCGCTCGGATCCCGCAGTTCGGCGTCGGAGAGGACGGTCACTCCCGGCTGGCCGCGCAGGTCACGCAGCGGCGAGGGCCGCGGCGCCACCACCACCATCGCCACCGCGCGGGCCAGCAGGACCAGCGCGAAGGTCATCAGGACCGAACTGCGCCCGGACCGCGGTGGGCCGCCGATGACGAACCCGGGGTTACCAGCAAGATCGACGGTGATGACGTCGAGGTCGTCACCGCCGACCCCGAGCGGTACCGCGGCCAGCGGCTCCGGCCGGCCGGGCGCCGCCGCGACCAGCTGGGCCCGGGTGATCCGCTCCGGCAGCGCCTCGACGCGCAGGGGTGCGGGCCAGGCGGAGCCGCTGTCGGTGCGGTGCCCGCGGCGAGCGATCGCGCGTAGCGCGGCCACCTGCGCACGCCCGGCCGGATCCGGATCGAGCAGGCCCACCTGCACCTCGACCGGATCGGGAAACCGGCCGCCCACCACGACACCCCGGCCCGGCGGCTGGTCCTGGGGAAGGTCCGCCACCGGGATGCCGGCGAGAGCGGCGTCCGCGGGATCCGTCATGCGCAGCACGAGCCGTTCGGGCACGAGAGCGGCGAACCGTCCGGTCAGACCTCTACGGTCCGCGGTGAGAACCACCGTGACGCCGGCCGCCGGCCCTTCCCGCAGCAGGTGCAGCAGAAGATCGACGGTGTCGCCGCCGTCGAGATCCTCGAAGTCGCTCAGAAAGCCCTCCAGCCCGTCGACGAGCACGACCAGGTAGGGGGGTGCGGTGTGGGCCTCGCCCAGCCGGCGTGCCTCGCGCAGGTCCGCGGCGCCCTCGGCGGCGAACTGGCGGCGTCGCCCGTCGACGAGGTCCGTCAGCCGCCGCAGGAGCCGGCTGACCCGGTCGAGGTCGCCGCGGTCGACCACGGCACCGGTGTGCGGCAGATCCGCCAGACCGCGCAGCGCGGCACCCCCGAAATCAAGGCCGTACAGGTGGACGTCGCGCGGGGACAACGTGGCGCCGATCGAACCGGCGATGGCGCGCAGCACCGTCGAACGACCCGATCGAGGCGCGCCCACGACCAGCAGGTGACCACCGTTCTCGACATCGGTCGTGAACGGCAGTTGCAGTTGTCGGGCGCAGTGGTCGGCCAGCCCGACGTGCACCGCAGGGAGAGCCGCCGCCGCAGCCCTGGCCTCCGGGCCCGGCCGGACGCCGTGGCGCGACTGCGACTGGGCGGATGGCAGGGGGAGGGTGAGCCGTTGCGGGAGCGGTGCGAGCCAGGGGCTGCGCGGCGTGGGAATCCGCAGGCCCTCGGCGGCCAGGCGCACGGCTCGGGCCAGGACCGTCAGATCGGTGGGGCCGGTCGCCCGATCATCGGATCGGGCGGGACCACCCGCTCCGATGGCACCGCTCGCTCCGGCGGCACCGGCCGAATCCGGGCGGGCGCGTTCACCGGGGCGGGCATCGCCGTGACCGCGCCAGGGCCAGGGCAGCTCGACGATCTCGGGTGCGGGCAGGCCGACTCCCGGTCCTCGCCCGGCGGCGTCGGACCGCCCGGCGATGTCGCCGACCCAGGCGGTCTGCACGAGGTGCACCCGCCCAGGACCGGTCCGGATCACCGCCCGGCCCGGCGTGGCCCGGCCGATCAGGGCCGCATCGGGCCGGCCCACCACGTCGTCGCTCTCGTGCGCGTCCGTGACCCGCAGGGCGATCCGCAGGTTGGTGTTGGCCCGGATCTCGGGTGAGACCACGCCACTCGGTCGTTGCGTGGCCAGCAGCAGATGCAGACCCAGCGACCGGCCGCGCTGTGCCAGGTTGACCAGACCGGCCACGAAGTCGGGCAGTTCACGGGCCAGCGTCGCGAACTCGTCGACGACGAGCACCAGACGGGGTGGAACCACGCCGGTGGCCAGCCGGCCGGGCTGGCGGGCCAGGGCGTCGAGGTCCTTGGCCGCGTACTCGGCCAGCAACGTCTCGCGCCGGCGCAGTTCGGCCGCCAGCGACGTCAACGCACGGCGGACCAGATGTGGATCAAGATCGGTGACCAGACCCACGGTGTGGGGCAGGGTCGCGCACTCGGCGAACGCGGCACCGCCCTTGTAGTCGACCAGTACGAACACCAGCTCGTCGGGCCGGTAGGTCGCCGCGTGCGCGATGATGATCGTCTGTAGCAGTTCCGACTTGCCCGCACCGGTGGTCCCGGCGATGAGGCCGTGCGGGCCGTCCTCGGGCAGACTCAGCCTGAAGGTCTCCCCACCGGCGACGCCGATGGGGACGGACCCGATCCGACCCAGCCCGATCTGACCTGGTCTCATCTGACCCGGTCTGATCTGACCCGGCGCGGTCGGCTCGGACCGGCCGCGGGCCCAGCGACGCTGGATCGCCGCCACCGACACCTGGGCGAGGCCGTCCAGGTTCACCAGGTGCACCCGGGTTGGCAGAGCGCCCTCGTCGGCGTCGGTGTCACGCAGCGGCGCGAGGGCCCGTGCGGTGGACTCGCACCAACGGATCGTGCCGGCGAGCTCGCCCGACCCTGCCGGCACACCGACCGGCCCGACCAGGTCGGACCGCACGTCGGCGGTCGTCGGGCCCTGATCCAGCCGAAGGACCAGGCGATCTTCGGTCGCCTCGACGACGGCTCGGCACTGCGCGGGCAGATGACGGCTCTCCCGTTCGAGACACACCAGGACAACGCCCGCCGCCGGCCCCGCGTGCAGCAGCGCACGCAGCCCAGGCACCGTGTGCAGCGCCCGGGCGCCGTCCAGGATGACCAGGACCTCCGGGCCCGGGCGGGTCTGGCCCGCCGGAAGGTCGCCGCGCCCCTCGGCGAGCGAACGCAGCTCACGCACCAAGGAGACGCAGGCCTCACGTCCCACGGCGAACCGCAGCGTCGCCGCGCCGACACTGGCACCGTTGCCGGCCGCGGCGGTGGCATCAGCCCGGTGGCAGTGCGGCAGCCAGCGAATCCACGACCAGGCCGGCGCGTCGGCGGGCTCCGCGACCAGCACCCAGATGGCCAGGTCCGCTGGGCTGTGCAGGACCGCTGCCTGCGCGACCAGCCACGAGCCGAGCGCGCGGGTCGCCGGATCCGCTCCGGCCAGACCGGCGACTCCCAGCGACGCCATCTCGAGCAGCGCGGGCAGAGGTGCGCGCAGCCGTACCGCGGGTTCGCCCGCGGCGGCACCGGCGATCTCCACCAGGCTGGGCTGCGTGGCGACGCCCAGTCGAAGGTGGAGATAGTCCGGGTCGTCGCGGCGGCGGCGCCACAGCCGTTCGTCCTGGTGCCAGGCGGTGGTGAACAGCTCCGCTGGGCCGGGATGGTCGGCGTGTCGGCGTTCCTGCTCCGCACGCAGCGCCGCCCGCGCCGCCCGGTTGATCTCGGCAGTGCCGCGCCGGTGGGCCTGCTGCTCCCGGCGGTAGGTGCGGCTGTCCCGACGACGGGAGCTCAGGACGGATGCCACCATGCTGACCGGTCCGAGCGCGGCGAACATCAGCAGCGTGGGCGAGTCCAGCACCAACGCCACCGCGGCGGCCGCCAGCATCGGCAGCACGGCGGCGATGACGGGGATCGGTGCTGGTCGCGGTCGGGTGGGCGCGGCGGGTAGCCGAAAGCTGCGGACCTCCTGCCGCGGACGGATGCGTGGCGCCCGATGCACACCCGTCGAACCGGTGCCGTCGGCCCGCGCGCGGGGTGCCAGAGCCTGGGCCTGGGCCCGGGGTCGGACCAGGCGCAGGGTGCAGGCCGAGGACTCGATCGTGGCGAGGACCGAGCCTTGCGGCTCACCGCGGCTGGGGTAGGTGACGCGAACCTGGTGATGTGGACGTACCTGGCAACCGCCATCGGGGGTGACCCGTACGACGGCGAGCGGCCGCGCTCCCGGATCGTTCAGCCTGACCAGGCCGAGTGGTGTGCTGCCGAGGCGATGTTCGCCGATCGCCAGCGGATGGATGACACCGGCGCCGATACCGGCGCTCACCTCGAGATCGACCAGACCCGTTCCCGGGGCCCGGTGGGGAGCCGGCGCTCCCAGCACCAGTACGGCGCCATCCCGCAACGGCGACGCGCCAAGGCGCTGCGCCGGATCGAGTGGCCAGGGATGGCTGGTGAGGGTCAGACGTGGACAGGCGACCGCCCCGGCCGGTGCGAGGCGCAGCACGGTGCTGAGAGCGTGGGCCAGTTCGCGTAGCGGAGTGCGAGCATCGGCGCGCAGCAGAACATCGACCGGACGCCCCTGGTGGGCGTCGACAGCGGTGAACGCGATCTGCATGTGCCGGACAGTACGACCAGAAAAGCCGGCCTGGCCAGCGCCTGCGACGCCCTGTGTATGAACTCGAAGGAATGGTCGTAAGAATGCGGCTGAACGCGACCGAAGAAGCGTGTCACTCGGTGGAATCAGCCGCTTGGTCCGGACGGTTTCGGCGTGCCCGGCAGCGACCGGGCCGGAGCGAGGGAACCCCGGCGCTGCCCGTGGCCGTGCACGTCAACTGGCCTGTCAGGGCAACGGTTCGGCCGGGTCGGACCAGGGCGACCGCGGGCGCGTGGCCGGTGCCTGAGCCGCACGACGGCCCCGGAAAATGTCGGTGCATTCGAGTACGCTTGAAAACGGCCGCACCGCGCATTTCCATGCGGCCTTCGAGTAGCCGTCCCAGGGTCACTGACCTGGGCGAACACCGCCAGTAAACCCCCCGGTGGCGTAGGGGAAAACCCATCGTCGGCCAGCATGGAGGCCAGCGATTCCAGCGCAGGAACCGACGACGATAACGGTGCGGCGGGCATGACACCGCAGGGATCAGGACGGCCTGGGAACCTCCATGATCACCCAGGTGTCATGCCCGTCCTGTTTTCGAGCTCCCGCCCCAGCCGAACCCCACACCCCAACCCCGCCGGAAATACTCAGATTCACCCAAAAGCCGCTGTCCGGCAAACTTACCGGCGCCCTGGGGGCAGCTGATCCGGGGAGCCGCAGTACTCGCCGAGAACTGGGCGAAGATGGCTGACCAACAGTGATCGAGTCGGTTGGATGCGAGGTTTCCGTCGTAGGCCAGAGCGGTCGGGCGACGACGCCAGATACCTCACCAGGTGGAAACGGTGTGCATCCCTATGATGCCGCTGCCGATACCTGGGCCCGGAGCTGGCTGCTCTCTGGGCCCAGGTATCAGCATTGCCGGGTGGGGGTGATGGCGCGGAGGACCCAAGCGGCCCCGCACCATCGCCGCCGCTGTCAGATCATATGCGGCTCCACAGTTCTCGGTATCGCACGGCGGACTTGGGGTTGAAGAAGACACAGGTCGCGCTCGGAGCGGCGTTCAGGTTCGAACCGACGTTCCCAGGAGCGCAGACATTGAAGTACATCTCGTCCACGAACGTCCCCCCGCCGGCCCTGGCGCGGAACCAGTCGTACATCCAGCTGATGAAATCGGGGTTGTCTCCTCCGCCGTTCGCGCCGGAGCCTGAGGCGACTCCCCATTCATCGACTCCGAACTGCTTGCCATGGCTGCGGGCGAAGTTGTAGAGCCAGGTGATACCGCCCTGGGCGTTCGCCTGCGCGGTGAAATCGGCGAAGGTGCGCGAGGCGGGGTACTGGTCGTAGTTGTCGATACCAACCTTATCGACCCACTGGTCGCCGGGGTAGAAGTCCAGCGGGTTGTGGCTCGGCGGGTTCTGGGAGTAATGGGCATTGAGCGTCCAGGACATGACCGGGTCCGGGGTCGCCGTCGATCTGATCGCGGTGACGATGTGGCGCCAGCAGTTGATGTAGGCGGTGGGATTGGTCGCGGACCACTCGTACCAGTTGCCGTTGGCTTCCCAGGCGAGGCGGATGATGGAGTTCTGCCGCCCGGTGGTGTTGAGGGTGTTGCCGAAGGTGCGCCAGTAGGAGTC
>NZ_JALKFW010000128.1:0-232 GCF_023243055.1 Frankia sp. AgPm24
GGTCCCGTTTCCACCCGGTGAGCATCAGATCGGTTTCCCCGTGGCTGATCCGCCGCTGTTCCTGGGACCACACCCGGTGCCGTTCCGCAAGTGCCCGGTTGTACACGTAGCGGACACAGCCGAATGTTTTCGCGAGGTTCTCCCTCTGGTCGGGAGTCGGGTAGAAACGGTAGCGGTACGCCCGCTTCACCACCCGACTTCCCACACCTGACAGAATACACGATTCCCCGGT
>NZ_JALKFW010000129.1:0-230 GCF_023243055.1 Frankia sp. AgPm24
GTCGGTGAGGGTCTGTTCGTACAGGCTGGTGGCGTCGGTGAGGCGTCCCGCGGTCTGGTAGGCGCCGGCGAGGTTGTTGCGGGAGGTCAGGGTGTTGGGGTGGTCGGGGCCGAGGATGCGGGTGCTGTCGGTGAGGGTCTGTTCGTACAGGTCGGTGGCGTCGGTGAGGCGTCCCGCGGTCTGGTAGGCGCCGGCGAGGTTGTTGCGGGAGGTCAGGGTGTTGGGGTGGT
>NZ_JALKFW010000130.1:0-229 GCF_023243055.1 Frankia sp. AgPm24
GTTCGAGGAAATCGGCCAACTGTCCGGCAGCGGCCCGCAAGCCCTCCAGCGACCGCGCCGACACCACCAACGGCACCGCAAGAGCGTCCGTGTCGACCGGTGCCTCCGAGGCGGGTAGAGCTGCAGCCGCATCCAGGAGGTCGGGAGTCTCCGGGGCTTGTTCGAGGATCACGTGAGCGTTGGTCCCGCTGAACCCGAACGACGAGATCCCAGCCCGGCGCGGACGCCC
>NZ_JALKFW010000131.1:0-229 GCF_023243055.1 Frankia sp. AgPm24
TCGCGGTGCTGGTGTCGGTCACATTGGTGATGGTGAATTCGCTGCCACCGCGGAAATCGATGCCGAGGTTGAATCCGCCCTTGATGAGCGGGACCGCGATCGACAGGATCACCATGACCGCAGCGATGCTGAACCAGATCTTGCGCTTGCCGACGAAGTCGTAAGAACGCTTGCCGGTATAGAGTTCGTTGCCGAAGGTGGCGAAATTGATGAACTTGGCCATTAGTCC
>NZ_JALKFW010000132.1:0-224 GCF_023243055.1 Frankia sp. AgPm24
GGCGTGCCGTTGGAGACACGGCCGGTCGGGATGGGAGTGTGGCGGGTCTTCGTGCCTCGTCCACGAGAGGTCGTGAAATCGGAGGCCTACTTCGGAGGGCCCTGCTACATCGCCGGTTACACCCCGACCTCCGCGTCGTCCCTCTAGCCCAGATCTTTCGCGCCTGGACCGGGTGTGATCGTGGGCTGGTCTCCCACTCTTGTTGATGTTGAGTTATGCCGTTT
>NZ_JALKFW010000133.1:0-217 GCF_023243055.1 Frankia sp. AgPm24
CGGGACGGCTCCGCCGCCTACGCCGAAGCGGTCCGCCGTGTCCTGCCCGACGCGGTCCAGGTCAGCGACCGCTGGCACCTCTGGCACGGTCTCGCGGCGGCCGTGCACACCGAGGTCGCCGCGCACAGCGGCTGCTGGGCCAAAGCCGGCCCGCCACCGAACGACGGCCCCCGCGCCCAGACGACACGGGAACGCTGGGCGCAGGTCCACGACCTGC
>NZ_JALKFW010000134.1:0-211 GCF_023243055.1 Frankia sp. AgPm24
CAAAGCCGGCCCGCCACCGAACGACGGCCCCCGCGCCCAGACGACACGGGAACGCTGGGCGCAGGTCCACGACCTGCTCGACCAGGGCGTTGGACTGCTCGACTGCGCACGGCGGCTCAACCTGAGCCTGAACATCCGTGGCCACGGTCGCGCGTGCGGACACGGGTGGCGACACGGTTCCAGGGCAGGGCTGTGAGCTGGGCATACAGTG
>NZ_JALKFW010000135.1:0-211 GCF_023243055.1 Frankia sp. AgPm24
ATCAGGCTCTCGGCTCCCGGCATGCGATGCTGGTTCCGATGGCGCTGGATCTGGCGGTGCTGCGCCGTCAGGACGGCTCGGTTCCTCCTTTGCTTCGCGCTTTGGCAGGGGCTCGGCGTCGCACTGCCGCTACCGGTGCCGTGGATGTGTTGCGGTCGACGTTGGTCGGGATGGCGCTGGGGGATCGGGCCCCTTATCTGGCCGGGTTGGT
>NZ_JALKFW010000136.1:0-203 GCF_023243055.1 Frankia sp. AgPm24
CCGTACACCGCCTCGCCGATCGCCAACGCCCGCTCGAACAGCCGCAACGCCTCCCCCACCCGACCAAGATCACGCAACGCCAACGCCTGATTGTTCAGCCGGATGGCGACCACTGGATGGTCCGGGCCGTACACCGCCTCGCCGATCGCCAACGCCCGCTCGAACAGCCGCAACGCCTCCCCCACCCGACCAAGATCACGCAA